>JALYZL010000092.1 GCA_030948875.1 Actinomycetota bacterium | reverse complement strand
GTGGCGGACTGGGCCGAATACGACGGCGCCATCGTCGCGGTTGGTACCTCGGACGGCGCGAGCTTCACGATCTTAGGGTCGGGCGTGATGGTCGCTCCCGGCCTTGTGATCACCGCGACGCATGTGCTTCGCGATGACGTTGACGGCATCGAAGCCAAGAGCCTGGCGCCCTGGTGTCTCGGACCTCGCCAGGATGGTCGCGCTGACCTGTGGCTCGTACGTCAGATGCGTTTCGGTGAGACCGACAGCGACATCTCATTCTGTATTGATTTAGCGGGTTCAGCAGGGATTATGTAGCCCAGCACGAACCCAGTGGGCGGTGGTTGCCGTCGTCGAGTCAAGGGTTGAGGTGCTCCCGGCCGAGCCGGCGGGTGGGCTGGAGCGGTTGGTCGCGCGGTGCTCGGTGTTGGAGGCGGAGACGGAGCAGTTGCAGGCCGAGACGGCCCGGTTGGCGGGGGAGAACGATCGGCTGCGTGCGCGGGTCGGGAAGCTGGAGGGCTTGTTGGAAGAGGCGCGCCGGGCGGGGAAGCGTCAGGCGGCGCCGTTCTCGCGTGGGGAGGCAAAGCAGGAGCCGGGCAGGCCGGGGCGTCGGTGTGGGGATCAGCACGGCAAGCATGGTCATCGCGAGGTACCGGGAGAGGTGGATGAGCATCTCGACGCGCCGCTGGGGTCGCGGTGTGGGTGTGGTGGGGAGATCGAGGAGGAGCGGATCGAGTTTCAGTATCAGGAGGAGCTGCCCGAGCCGCGGCCTGTCCGTCGCCGGTTTGCTGTGCATATCGGCAAATGTGCGTGTTGCGGGCGTCGGCATCAGGGGCGTCACTCGTTCCAGACCTCGGACGCGTTGGGAGCCGCCGGGTCGATGCTCGGTCCACGGGCGGTCGCGTTGGCGACCGAGCTGAACAAGGAGCTGGGGCTCTCGCCGCAGAAGACCGCTCGGGCGCTTGCCCGATTCGGGATCCGGGTGACCGCGGGCGGGGTCGTTGGCGCGATCGCACGTCAATCCCGGGCGCTGGAGCCGACGTATCAGGCGCTGATCGAGGGGGTCCGCGCCAGTCGGGCGGTCGCACCGGACGAGACCGGGTGGAGGATCAACGGGCAGAAGGCGTGGCTGTGGGCGTTCGCCGGTGACCAAGTGACGGTGTATCTGATCGCCCCGGGTCGTGGGTATGAGCACGCGGTCCTGATTCTCGGCGAGGACTACGCCGGCGTTTTGGAGCGCGACGGGTGGGCGCCCTACCGGCGGTTTGCCCACGCCAGGCACCAGACCTGTCACGCGCATCTACTGCGGCGGACCGGGGAGCTGATCGCTGATTCGGTGGCCGGGCAGGCGCGGGTCCCGCACGCCGCCCGCCGGATCCTCAAGGACGCACTCGCGCTGCGTGATGAGCGCGAGGAGGACGTGATCGACGCCGAGGAGTTCGGGCTGCGGGTCACTGACCTGAACGAGCGAACCGACAAGCTGCTGGCGATGCGCCCCACGCACGCGCCGAACCGCAGGCTGCTCGGCCACCTCTCAAACGAGCGCGAGCACATGTTCACGTTCCTGACCGAGCCCGGCGTGCAGGCCACGAACTGGCGTGCCGAGCAGGCGTTGCGTCCCGCGATCGTCAACCGCAAGAGCTGGGGCGGGAATCGCACCCCCAGCGGCGCGCGGACGCAGCAGATCACGATGAGCGTGATCCGCACCGCCCGCCAACAGAGCATCGACCCGCTCGAGCTCATGGCTACTGCCCAGCGCTCCCGAGCGCCCGTCGCGAGCGAGCTGATCACGCTTCCTGCCCGTGCGTCCCCGACCAGCCTCGCGGCGTGAGGATGCCCGAGCCGACCCCAAACCGATTGGTCGAGAGTCGCTACCGGATCGTCTGCTACGAGCTGGAAGGTGATCAGCAGACGGTCATCCTCGACGTGACCGCCCGAGGGTTCATCGCCGTCACCGGCACAATCGCCCAGGACGGGACCATGCACGGCGAAGGGACCCACGCCGGACCGCTCACGCTCCGACGACGACTCGCCAGCCTGATCGCCGACGACGACCAGCTCACTGGCTGAGAGACAGGTCCTGCCGGTCTGGGGCCGTGGAGCTGCTCCCACGCCACCGGGCGTCCGTCCGCTGATCGGCCTACCGTTCGCCTTGGCCGGACCACGACGAGAGGAGCAGCCGATGAGCCAGCACCACCGGGCCGACACGACGGCACCCAAGCAGGGGCCCGGCGAGGTGATCGTGCAGATCAAGATCAAGCTGCTCGGAGTGTCCAAACCGCCGGTCTGGCGACGGCTACAGCTCCCGGCGGACACTCGCCTTGATCACCTGCACGACATCATCATCGCCGCGTTCGGCTGGCAGGGCTACCACATGCACGTGTTCACCAGCGGCCCTGAGGAGTTCGGACTACCCGACGCCGAACTCGGGCACGCCGACGAGCGCGACGTGAGCTTCGGCCAACTCATCGGCGGGATCGGCGATCGTCTTCGTTACACCTACGACTTCGGCGATGACTGGGAGCACGAGATCACTGTCGAGAACCTCCTCGACACCGACCCGGACATTCACTACCCAACACTCGTCGCCGCGAAAGGCGCCTGCCCACCAGAGGACTGCGGCGGCCCATGGGGATACGCCGACCTGAAGGCGATCCTCGCCGACCCCAGCCACGAACAACACCAAGAGATGCTCGACTGGCTCGGCCTGGACACCACCACCACATTCGACCCCAACACCGTGACCCTCGATGAACTCGAAGAGGAAGTCGCCCTCAACGGGGCCAGCCGTTAGCCCCCAAACGAACGAGACCCGCTAACTCAATAC
>JALYZL010000085.1 GCA_030948875.1 Actinomycetota bacterium | reverse complement strand
CGCCCCCACATCGTGTGTGACCGGGGTCAGCGGCCGGGCGCGTTTGGTTTCAGGTGGGGCGGGCGGACGGGACCCGGGACGAAAATCTGGACGAGCTCCGGGGTTTTCGGGTGCCGAAGCCATACCTAGGAAGGAGAGGCAATCCAACCTAGGAGGTTTGTTGATGCAGGGCGGAGCGAATTCGAAGATGCCGGTGCTGCCGGTGGTGCATCTGGCGCAAGCGGTCGGGACGGCGGCGATGTTCGTCGTGATCGGGGCGGTCGCCGGTGGGGTGGTCATGCTCGTTATCCGCTGGCGCGGGTGGGCGTGGACGTGCGGGATGCCGGTGCTCGTCGCCGCTCCGTTTGTGGCGGTACTCGGCTGGCGCGGCGAGGTGTGTTACGACGCGTGCGCGGTCGCGACGGTCGGCGGCGGCATATGGCGACACCTTGTCGACCTGCGAGCCGGAGGCGACCTCGCAGACCTGGCGCGGGACCGCGTGGGCCCCATGACGCCGATCCGACGGTGGCGCGGCTGGCGCGGGCTGCGTGCCGGCGAGTGGGTCACGGACGAGGGGGTCGCGATCGGCTTCTCCCGGAGGGGTGACTTGGTCCGGGTGCCGATCGCGGGTGTCCGGTCGGCGATGGCGCTGGTCGTCGGGGCGACCGGGTCGGGCAAGACGATCTTGATGCTCCTGCTGGCGCTGGCCTCTATCAAGCGCAGGTCGGGGGTCATCTTCATCGATCCAAAGGGGGACGATTACGTGCTCGAACAGTTGCGCGAGGCCGCGGCGCGAGCGGGCGTGCAGTTCCTCGGATGGGAACCGCTCGGCGATGTCGTTTACAACCCGTTCGAACGGGGATCGAACACCGAGATCGCGGACAAACTGCTGGCGGCGGAGGTCTTCACCGAGCCGCATTACCAGCGCCTTGCTCAGCGCTACCTCGGGCACGTCATCCGCGCGCTCAGACTTGCCGACGTGGATGTCAGCCTCGCGACCGTCGTCGAGCATATGCACGCCGGACGGCTGGCGGCCCTCACGCGCCGGATGTCTCCTTCCGACGCTCGGCCGCTGCTCAACTACCTCGAGACGCTTACACCACAGCAGGAGCGCGATCTCGCCGGCGCCCGCGACCGGCTCGCGATCCTCGCTGAGTCAGACGTCGGACCAGCGCTTGATCCGGCAGCCGGCGGAGCCCAGATCGATCTCCGCGACGCGCTCGACCAAGCCGACGTCGTCCTCTTCCGGCTCGAGGCTGATCGGCGACCCCTGGCGGCGGCGATGGTCGGCGCGGCGATCATCCAGGACCTCGTCGCGATCGACGACGAGCGGCAGCACGGTGAGCAGCGACCCGGGCTCGTCATCATCGACGAGTACTCCGCAGTAGGGGCTCCACAGGTCGGGCGCCTGTTCGGCCGCGGCCGTGGCGCCCGGCTCAGCCAAGTGCTCGGCACGCAGGAGCTTGGCGAGCTCGGATCGATCGACCCGAACGCCGTCGGTGGTGGCGGAAGCCTCCTCAACCAGACCGGCGGCAACCTCGAAGTCCTGATGGCGGGACGCCAGACCATGCCGGCGTCGGCCGAGATGATCGCCGCGATCGCCGGCACCCGTGGAGCATGGATCACCACCCAGCAGACGCACACCCCGGCAGCGGGTCTCCTCACGGGGTTGGGCTCTCGCTCGAGAGGGAGGGAGTACGTGATCCATCCGGACACGATCAAGAGCCTCGATGTCGGCGAGGTCGCCGTCATCGAGCCTCGCCGGCGCCGGGCCGCCGTCGTCCGCGTATTCCACCCCGATCAGCTGCGACGCCGCGGTGTCGAATGCTAACCCAGCGCGACATCGCCATCGCCGAGTGGATTGGACGGCAAGGAGCGGTCCGCGCCGAACACGTGATGGTCCGCTTCTCGATCGGTCGGACCGCGACGTACCGACGCCTACATGAACTGGTCGAGTTCGGGCTCCTCCGACGCCAGCGGGTGCTCTACAACGACGGCGGCTTGTTGACGGCGACCGCCGAGGGTCTCCGATGCGCGGGCCTCGATCGACTCACGCCTGCGCGGATCACGTTGGCGATGGTGCCTCACATGATCGCGTCGGCCGCTTTCGCTGCGGAAATCGAACCATTGCTCGTCGACGAGCAGCTCCTAAGCGACCGCGAACATCGCGCCGCTGAGAACGCGGCCGGCGAGCCGATCGCGTCGGCGATCATCGGAGCCCATCGGGACGGACACGACGCACTCCACAGGCCGGATTTCGCGCTCGTCAAACAAGACCGCGGCGACGTCGTCGCCGTCGAGATCGAGCTCACCCTGAAGAACCGGACGCGCCTCGAGCGCATCCTCCGCGGCTATCTCCGAAATCAGAACGTCTCGGCGGTCCACTATCACGCGCCTCAGCCGATCGGGGAAGCGGTTGGCCGTGCCGCGCGAGCCGTCGGCGCCGACGACATCCTTGAGGTCATGCCCCTGCCGTCGGCCGTCGCTACGACGAACCGCGGTCGTTCATGAGCGACGCGATCGTCCCGCTCGACCACCAGCTGCTGACTGCCGAGGAGGTCGCTGAGCTGCTGCGCCTTCCAGTCTCGACGATCTACGACCTGGCCCGGACCGGCCGCCTGCCGCATCTCAAGATTGGGCGGGCGCTCCGCTTCAGCCGAAGCGATCTCGAGGCGCATCTGGCCGAGCGGTGTCGTGCCAAGCTCCACGCTCGGGTCTGAGCACGCTCGTAGCCTCCGCGGCCGCGGCCGTCAAGGGCGCCGCTTCGCGGCTCGCTTCGCTCGGCCCTGTCGGGCCGCCCTTGACCGCCGGTCCGCTCCGGCTATGTGGCAATGATCGGTCCGCCGGGGGCGGACCACCTGGGGCAGGGATGCTACGCAACACGTGCAATGGTTGCAAGTCATGCAAGGGATGCAAGTGATGCGGTACAGTCAGGACATGTCTACCGCCGCCACACGGCGTGCCGAGTACGTTGCCGCGCTTCCGACCTATACCGACGCTGCCCGGTTTATTGGCATCGACCCCTCCGGGATCACGCGAGCCACCAAGCGGCTCGGGATCGAACCGATTCCGTGGGGCAACCGCGAAAAGCAC
>JALYZL010000081.1 GCA_030948875.1 Actinomycetota bacterium | reverse complement strand
GAGGGAACCTACGCCGTCGTTCTGACAGCACCCACTCGACTATTTACAGCAGTCCTGAGACGCGACCCGTTTCACGAAGCCAACCTGCTTAGCGCGGATCTCAGGTCTGCCAACGGCTTCCGCTTTTGTGCCGATCGAACAACTCCGCTCGCTTGTGCAATCGCGTGATCCGAGAAGGTCAGCGTTCCGCACGTTGCGAGAGTCCTCAAAACTTGAGGAGCGACGGGGCCTGACGGACCATTCGTAGCGTCGGCCCCACACGTGGTTATAGCCACGCCATAATCGCGCTAATTCTCCTGCGCTTTGGCGCTATTATCGCGGTATATAGCACGATGCGTAGCTTCAGCGATCTCGACAGGACCTTCGCCGGCCAGCCACGGGAGCTCGGGCCGGTCCTCGCGCGCATCGACACCGGCCGCGGCCGGGAACAGCTCTATTTCGACCAGGTTCCGCAGGTGCTGCGCCTGCTCTCGGAGACCGCCAGGATCGCCTCCATCACCGCCTCGAACGCCATCGAGGGCGTGATCGTCGACAGCGAGCGAGCGATCAAGATCGCGGAGGGCGCGCCCCGATTTCGGAACCGTAACGAGAAGGAGTTCGCCGGGTACCGCGACGCAATCGACGGACTCATGCGCCTTGACCACTACGAGTCGCTCAGTGTCCCGTTCCTGCTCCATCTCCACCGGCAGCTGTTCCAACACGCCGGAGGTCACGGTGGCAACCTCAAGACCGATCCCAACTACATCGTGTCGTATCAGAGCGGCCACCGTGAGGTGGTGTTTGAGCCGCCACCACCCCGCGAGACCGAGTTTCTTCTGCGCGAGACCTTTGATCGGTACAACGCCGCGAAGCGCGACGAGGTCGGGCATCCACTCGTTCTGATCGGCGCGCTCATCCTCGACGTCCTCGCCATCCATCCCGTCGCCGACGGCAACGGCCGACTTGCTCGGCTCCTCACCACCTACGAACTGCTCGCTCAAGGCTACGGCGTCGCCAAATACGTGAGCCTGGAGCAGCGCATCTACGACTCCAAGAACACGTACTACCAGCGCCTCTACGACTCCCAGCAGGGCTGGCATATCGACGAGCACACGATTTGGCCGTGGGCGTCGTACCTCGCCAGCATCCTCTCCGTCGCATATGACGACTTCGAGGCGAGTGTCGCCGCCGCGCGTGACACTGTCGGCAACAAGCAGGAACGCGTACGCAAGTACATCCTCGAGCAGGCGCCACCGGAGTTCCGTCGGCGCGACATCGAGCGAGCGATGCCGGGCGTCAGCCTCGCGACGATCCGGCTCGTCCTGAACGAGCTCCGCGACGAGGGACAGATTTCAGTGGACGGTGGCGGCCCCGGCGCCCGCTGGCGGCGCAGCTGATCCCGGGCCTTCGCCGGTCGACGGCCTTGCGCTTTCATCTCCCGCGAACGACGCAGGTTGCTTCCGCTCCCGTGAAAGCGGCCACGATGACTCGGACGAGCTCGTGGCTGCTGATTGGTGCGGCGCAGCGACGTCGCCGCATCCGCGATCCCTCTATGCGGACACCTCGGCCATCGTGGTCTGGATGTCCGCGTGCCCCATCCACTCCTGAACCCGCCGGATGTCCGCCAGGCCGATCATCCGCGTCCCAAAGGTATGGCGGAGGTCGTGGAAGCGCAGGGGACGAAGCGCCGCCGCCTCGAGCGCGAGCTTGTAGCGACGACGAAGCGCCGAGCCGTCGAGGTAGCCGCCGAGCTCGCCGGCGAATACGAGCTCGTCGTCGCCGACCCAGTGCTCTCGACCGCCGAGCTTCGCCAACGCCGCCGCGACGTCTGGCGCGAGTGGGACAGCTCGCACCTTGCCGGACTTGGGCGTGGTGAGCTCGCCGTTGTAGTAGCTCGCCCGAACGCGAATCGTGGCGCCGGCGAAGTCGACATCGCGCCAGCGCAGCGCCAGCAGCTCGCCCATCCGCAGACCGGTGAACGCCGCCGTGAGGAAGATCGCGGCGTCCTGCTCCCCGGCGGCCGCCCGCACGAGCGCCCACACCTCCTCGGGCGAGAACACCGCGATATCGCCGCTGCGGCGCTGAGAGAACTTCTCGACGTCGGCGGCGGCGTTCCCGGGCAGCCCGTAGACCCTCCGTGCCCTTCCGAGGATGCCATGGAGCTCGATCAGGAGCTTGTTCCGGGTCCGGACCGAGCCCTGGAAGCCCGCGATCCACCGCTCGATCTCCTCGGCGGTCACGGCCTCGACGGGCATCGACCCAAATGCCGGCAGCAGGTGTGCCTCGATCGCCGAGCGGTAGCCCCGGACAGTCGACTGCTTCCGTCTCCGGTCGTGCTCGATGTAGCGCAAGTATTCGGCCGCGGCGTCCGCGAATGTGGCGCCGGTGCGGACCATCCCGGGGAGAGTGCCCCGGCGAGCCTGCTCGAGCACGCCCCGTAGCCAGTCCTCTGCCAAGCGCTTGGTGAAATAGCCCGCCGGCGAGCGTCCGCGGCCCGTCCATGCCGGCCCGAGCTTCTTCTGGACCTGCCGCCCGTCGGGGAGCCGGTAGTTGCCGTACCACGCTGGCCCACGCGTCCGCTCAACCCGGAATACGTGGCCGGTCGGAGGCCGAAACTCACCCGCCATGACGCAAATCGTACGCCGATCTCGGGACATATTGGGGACACGTTGAAGAGTCGGCACATCCCCGCGAACAAGAAAAGCCCCGCTTAGCTGGGCCTTCTCATGGGCCGTGGAGGAATCGAACCTCCAACCTTGGGATTAAGAGTCCCCTGCTCTGCCAATTGAGCTAACGGCCCGAACGAGCGCCGATCTTAGACGACCGGCGGAGGCGCTCACTTCTTCTTGGTTGTGGGCTTCTTCGGCGTGGCGGTCGTCGTAGTCGGCGTGACGGTGGCCGTCGTCGGCGTGGTCGCGGTCGACGGGAAAGCGGCCGCCTTGGCCTGTTGAAGCTCGGACGCGAGCGTGGCACGCGTCGCCTTGGGCGTGAGGTTCAGTGCCTTGGCGGCGGCGAGATTGCCGAGGTCGAGTTCCTTGGCCTGGTAGGCGGCGGCGGCGACGTCCGCCCAGTAGGGCCCTACCTTGGGGCTGGCGGCGGCGACGATCTGCCACGCCTGCGCCGATTGGCGGAAGTCGCCGATGCCCTGATAGCCCTCGGCCATGAGCCGCGCGACGGTGGGGTCGGGCTGCTTCACGAGCTTCAGGTACTGCTGAAACGCCTGGCCCGCGGCGGTGAGATCGGCTTTCCCGGCGGCGGTGTAGGTCTGGGTCGCCTGATCGAAGCCCTGGCTGGCGTCATCGAAGCGCGCGTGGGTGAGAGTCGCCCACGCCTGGGGATTGGTGGGCTGGAGCTTGACCTGCTTCTCGGCCGCCTTGGTCTGCTGGCTGACGTACGCCTTGGCCGCGCTGCTGCCGCTGGTGGGGTTGAACGCGTTCAACAGCCCGCCGCCAGCACCACCGCCGGTGCCGACGCCGAACAGCACGAGTCCGCCGCCCATGAGGACGGCGAGACCGAGATAGATCACTTGGATGGTGCGGCGGCGGCCGCGGCCGCGAAGATCGAACAGCATGTCAGGCCTTGCTCACGTCGGGTCAACTGTCGATCCGGACAGGTCTATGGCGGCCTTCGCGGCAGTCCTGCGATCGGCCAGCGTAAGCATGACGATACTGAGGCCGTAGAGAAGGAGCAGCGGCACCATCTCGAGCAGGGTGGTGACGGGGTCGGCGCCGGGAAGCGCTGCGGCCATCACGGCGATGATTACGACCGCGTAACGCCACTGGCGGGTTAGCGTCTTAGCGTTGAGCACACCGAGGCGATCGAGCGCGAGCAGGCCCAGGGGCAGCTGGAAGGTGAGACCGATCCCGAGCATGGTGAGGATCTCGAACTCGTAGTAGGGCTTGGCCTGGAGCAGGCTGTTGAAGTTGCTGCTGTTGAAGCCTTGCAGGAACTGGACCGCTGGGGGCAGGATGAGGAAGTACGCGAACACGACGCCGGCGATGAACAACGCGGGAGCCATGAGCATCAAAGGGAATGCGCTACGCCTCTCCTCCGGCTTGAACGCCGGCAAGACGAACGCGTATCCCTGGTAGATGAGCAGGGGGAGGCAGAACAGGAGCGCGAAATAGGCCGCGATCGCCATCGTGGTCGTGAACGGCTCGGCCACGCCGATGGTGATCGGCTTCTCCTTCTGGACCTTGGTCGGGAGCGCGGCGGCGAACTTGCGGAAGTACTTGACCGCCCCCGCGATGCTCGCGCGGTCGGTCGGCGACAAGGCCTTAGAGGTCGTCAGGGCGCCGAGGTACTTGACCGCCTGCAGGATGTCGCCGCGCTGATTGACCGCGTCGCGCTGCTGCGCGGTGGTGGAGGAGTGGAAGGGCACCGCCTTGTTGAGTAGGTTGATGAGCGGGGCGTTCTGCCAGAACGCGAAGCCGAAGGCAATCACGAGCGCGATCGTGCAGACGATCAGCCGCGAGCGCAGCTCGTCGAGATGATCTACGACGCTCAGCCGATCTTCGTGCCCGATGGGCCGGAGCTTCCTAGCCATGACGACCGTCGTTGGGGCGCGCTAGGCGCTGCGCTCGGTGCCGGCGTCGGCCGGCTCGCGCGGACGTTCTGGAGCTGGGTCCGGCGTGGCGGCCGCATGCGTGATCTTGGGGACCGCGTCGTCGTCCTCCGGCTTCGAACCGCCGGTGATCCCATCCTTGAACTCGCGCATTCCCTGACCGAGTCCGCGTCCGATCCCCGGGAGCCGCTTGGCGCCGAAAAGGACGAGCACGATTAGAAGGACGATTAACAGGTTCTCTGGATTGCTGAACATGAGTCATGTACTCCTAACGATTCCTTTCACAGAGTAGCGTCAATGCGCGGTTTCGTGACGGATTTCACTCAAGTCGCGCCCACCACCCGCCGATGAAGACTCAGACCGAAATGACAAACGAACCCCACCAACACTCAGTCCGTCGCATCGTCCTTCCCAGCGGGCGGAAGATCGACGTAATACGTTTCGCAGAGCAGGTCGATCAGGATCACATCGGACTGCACATCTGTCCCGACTGCGACTCGCAGCTGGTCCAGCCGATCTCCTGGGCCGAAGCCGGAGAGACCCAGTGGCAGCTCGAGCTCTACTGCCCGAACTGCGAGTGGGAAGGTGGCGGCGTCTACGACCAGCAGCAGATCGAGCGCTTCGAGGACACTCTCGAAGCCGGCGTCGAGGACATCCTCAGCGATCTCAAGCGCCTGACCTACGCCAACATGACGGCCGAGGTCGATCGCTTCTCCGCGGCGCTGCGCGCCGACCTGATCCTGCCCGAAGACTTCTAGGAGTATCGCTCCACCACGCCGTCGGCGACGAGCTCGAGCACCTCGAGCTGTCGTGGCGCCAGCGACGGGAGCATCCTCTTCGCCTCGGCGACGAGCTCGAGGGCGTGCTTTCGGGCGCCGGGCAGCGCACCCGTCGCCGCCAGCCGCTGGCAGACCTCCATCGCCTGCGCTGGCGTGCGTACCCTGCGCAGGTCGAGGGCCGCGAGTTTGGGATCGCGCTCGCGCGCGAGGATCAATGGCAGCGTCACGGTGCCGTCGAGGAGATCGGTGCCCTGGGGCTTCCCAGTGCGCTCGGGCGGGCCGGTGATGTCGAGGACGTCGTCGAGGATCTGGAAGGCGATTCCGATCCGCTCCCCAAACGAGCCGAGACCGTCGACGGCGCCCCCACCCTCGATCGCCCCGAGCTCGCAGGCGGCGCGGAAGAGCACACCCGTCTTCAGGCGGCACCGCTCGAGATACCTGGGCAGCGTCACACCGGGGCTCCAGGCGTCAGCGCGCTGCATCAGCTCACCGCGCGCAAGGGACAGGCTCGCGCGAGAGAGCGACCTGACCGCGTCCGCCGAGCCGCCGCCCGCAAGCTCAGCGAAGGCACGCGCAAACAGGAGATCGCCGGTCGCCGTCGCCTGCTCGCGACCGCCGGCGGCCATCACGCTCGGCCGCCCGCGCCGAAGGGCCGCACGGTCGATCACGTCGTCGTGGACGAGGCTCGCGCTGTGCACGAGCTCGACCGCCACCGCAGCCCGCACCAGGCCGTCGGTCTCGGGCGGCGGGACGCCGGCGGCGAGGAACACGAGTAGGGGCCGCAGGCGCTTGCCCCCGGCGGCGATCGTCTCGCCCGCGTGACGGACAAGATCGGGGCCGTAGCCCGAGGTGATTGCCGCCATCCGCTCCTCGAGCCGCTCCATCAGCCGCGGCACGCCGGCGCCACCGGCATCGAGCACGGTCTGGACGGCGCTCATGGCGCCGCCGCCTCCGCTCCCTCCCCCGGCGACGCCCCGCCTCCCGCGCCGCCGCCACCAGCCACAACGCCGACGTGGAGGGCGATGATCCCTCCCGCGGTAAGGAAGTAACGGATGTCGCGAAGTCCGGAATTGCTCATGACGGCGGCCAGCGCCGAGGGCCCGGGGAAGCGCCGGACCGAGCTCGGAAGATAGTCGTAGGCCTCGGGATCGCCGGCCAGACGCCCGATCACGGGCACCACCCGGTCGAACCACAGCCGGAAGAAGGTCGACAGCGGTGGTCGCTGGGGGATGGTCAGCTCGAGCACGACCACGCGCCCGCCGGGGCGAACGACCCGCGTCATCTCTCGGAGCCCCCGGTCGAGATCGGCGAAATTGCGTGCGCCGAATCCCACGGTGGCGGCATCGAACTCGTCGTCGGCGTAAGGAAGGGCGAGGGCGTTTGCGGTCTCAAAGCGCAAGCGCGCTTGCGCGCCGACGCCCGGCCGCTCCGACGCCTTGGTGCGGGCGATCTCGAGCATCCGCTCCGAGAAGTCGCTCGCCACCACCTGTCCACTCGGAGCTACCCGCCCCGACAGCTCGAGCGCCAGATCGCCGGTTCCCGTCGCCACATCGAGCGCCCGGTCTCCGGGCCCGAGCGCCGCCAGATCAGCCGCGCGCCGACGCCAGTCGTGGTGCAAGCCGGCGGTCATGACCGTGTTCATCCGGTCGTAGAAGCCGGCGATGCGGTCGAACATCGCCCGAACCTGAGTCTCCTGGAGGGTGCCGGGGGTGTCGTCCACGCGCAGGGCCAGGCTCGCGGCCACAGCAGCCTTAGCGGCTACTGCAGATCGCTCAAGAACGCGACCAGATCCTTGAACTTGGTGGGGTTTTGCTGGGCGAGGCTGTTGTAGGGCGGCATCGGCGGCGTCGGGTTCTTGAGCGTCGAGGCGATCGCGGCCGGCGAGAGATAGCTGCCCACGTGGGTGAGGGCGGGTCCGACCCCGCTGCCGGGGTTGTCCTTGCCAATCCGGTGGCAGGCCAGGCATCCGGACTGGCCGATGACCACCTGACCCGCGGTGAACGTTGCCGCCTGGGCCGTGCTCAAGTAGGCGGGAGGCTTGAGATCGCCGGTGTTGATCGACCCGGCGTTGGCGCCGATGTAGGTGAGGTAGGCCATCGCGAGGATCGTCAGGATGCCGGCGGTCAGAGCGACGGGACGGCGCTCGATCCGACGCTCGGGGCTGCGATCGTAGAACGGGAGCAGGAAGAGGAGGACCATGGCCACCGTCGGCACGCCGAGCGTGGCGAACGCGGTCCACACCGGCGGCTTGATCGCCCGCAGAACCTCGAACAGGAAGAAGAAGTACCAATCGGGACGGGGCACGTACTGCGTCGTCGTCGGGTTGGCCTTGGGGAGGAGCTCGGCACCGAAGACCAGCGCGAAGAAGAGGATCACGATCATCACGATCACCGCCATCGCGGAGTCCTTGGCCACGATGTAGGGGAAGAACGGCTTGCCCTCGTTCTTCAGCAGCGAGTACTCGCGGAGGTATGCCTCCTTCTCTGTCTGGTTCACGTGCCGCTCATACTTCCGCGACGTCGAGCTCGGGCTCCTCGTGGCTCTTCAGCCACGGCGGTGCCGAGATCCCGAGCTTGGAAACCAGGTAGAGATGCGCCCCGATGAGGGCGATGATCAGCCCGGGCAGCAGCAGCATGTGGATCGCGTAGAACCTGGAGAGCGTATTCGCCCCGAACTCGGGACCGGCGCGGAGGAAGTCCGACAGGTAGGGGCCGAGGAAGGGAGCGGTGCCGTTGATGTTCACGCCGACGATGGTGGCCCAGTAGGCGCGATCGTCGAACGGAAGCAGGTAGCCCGTGAACGACATCGCCAGCGTGAGGATGAGCAGGACGACGCCGATGATCCAGGTCATCTCGCGCGGATACTTGTAAGCGCCGAAGAAGAACACCCGTCCCATGTGCAGGAAGATGAGGATGACCATCACCGACGCACCCCACTTGTGCATCCCGCGCACGAACTGCCCGAGGAACGCGTCGTCGACGATGGAGCGCATCGACTCGTACGCTCCGCCGGTGGCGTCGGGGCGATAGAACATCGCCAGGAAGACTCCGGTGGCCGCCTGGGACAGGAATGCGAACATCGTCGCCGACCCGAGCGTGTAGAACCAGTTGACGCCACGCGGGACCTTGCGGAAGAGCATCCAGCGGATGCCCCCGGAGAGCGATGTGCGCTCGTCGATCCAGTCGACGACGGTGACGCCCGCTTCCTGAGCGACCTCGGCCGGCGAAAGCTTTCCGTTGCCGTTGCCGTTGCCGTTGCCATTCTGGCCGGGCCGCTTCGGCTTCGGCTTCAGGGCCTTGGGTATCGGGGGTGCGGGGAGCTTGGGCATCTAGTTAGCCCGCGGGAATCCCGGGCGGGGGCGTGGGAAGGTTCGTTACCGGCGGGCGTACCGAGGTCGAGAGGCGCCGCGGGTAGAGGAACTGGCCGATCCCGTCGACGGGCTGGCCGGGGTCGCGGTTGGAGAAGCGCTCAAGCTCGCTGTTGACCGAGTACATGGGACCGAGGTACACGTATCCGTTGCGGACAAGTGTGTAGAAGCGGTTGAGCGGGCGCACCGGCGGCCCGGCGACACGGAGTCCGCGGAAATCGTAGATCCCGCCGTGACACGGACACAGGAAGCGCGCGGCCGACTCGACCCACCGAACCGGACACCCCAGGTGCGAGCACCGTGACGTGACCGCAATGATCTGGTTGAACTCGTCCGCGGGCTCGGTGTCGATCGCCGAGTCCCGCTTGCGGATGTAGACCGTGCTCTTGCCCGCCTCGCCGACGTTGCGCACGATGGTGACCACGCGCAGCGAGTAGACGAGGGGCTGGAAGTCGTCGGGCTTCCCGATGATCTGCCACTCGAACGGCTCTTTGCTGAACACCGGGCCGATGGCGAAGCCAAGCGCCGGGAGCGTGAAGGCCGCCGCCGCGATCCCGCCGAGCCCCTGCACCGTGACGTTCATGAAGCGCCGGCGCGTGACCGTCTCGCCCTCGAACGCACCCGGCATGTTCAGGTCGACGGTGTACTTCGAAAGGTTCTCTTTGTGTTTGTCAGCCAAGGTGGGTTGCTGTCGGCGGAGGCGGCGAATTCAACAGGGTCGGGAAGCCTATCGTCAAGAACGAGGCGTCCGTCACTAGGGTCTCGGCGCGACCTCGCTCACGGCCGCGCGACACCGGCTCTCCGCGGCGCTCATGAGCGCCGCGGCCGCCCCCGGATCCTGGGTCCTCGCCAGCTCCTTCGCCTCCGCGTGGCGGGCGTCGCTCCCCCAGCCGATCGCCACCGCGCCGGCCACCCACACAGCATCGGCGAGCTCCGGAGCGTGCGCGACGTGGGCTTGGGCGACCAGCGAGATCACGTCGGCGAGCTCGCCGACCGCCTCCAGATCTCCGATGCGCGCGAGCCGGGCCAGCCCGAGCGCATAGAGCTGGTCGCCGAGGAGGAGAGCCAGGTCAGGGTCGGGGGTACGCACCACGCGCTGGGGCCCGTAGTGCAACCGGCAGCCCTCGAAGATCATCTCCACGAGCAGCTCGTACTCGCCCTCGAGGCCGCGGGCGCGGGGGCCCGCCGCCACCAGCCGAGCGGGCTCCGAGCGAGCGCCCGAGAGATCCTGATCGCACGTCAACTCGGCGATCGACCCGCCCTCAGCGCGCAAGGCGGCCACGAACGCCGTGCTCGTCTGCGACGGCGCGATCACCCCGAGCCCTCCGCGAACGCCTCGCCCGCGGCGGCGAGCACCAGCTCGACGTCCTCCTCGCTGTGCGCCAGCGAGGGGAACCAAGCCTCGAACTGCGATGGCGGTGGGTACACGCCGCGCATCAGCAGCCCACGACACCACGCGCCGTAGCCGTCGACGTCGCACCCCGCGGCGGCCGCGTAGTCCGTCACCGGCGTGTCTGTGAAGAAGACGGTCAGGAGCCCGGGGACCGACTGGACGCGGACCGACCTGTGCGCAGCCGCGGCCACGTCGCGCAGGCCGTCGGCGAGGCGCTCGGTCAGCTCCGCGAGCCGCGCGTAGGACGCCGCGTCGAGCAACTGCAGCGTGGCGAGCCCGGCGGCGCAGGCAAGCGGATTCCCGGACAGCGTGCCCGCTTGGTAGACGTCGCCCGCGGGGGCGATCCGCTCGAGCAGGTCCCGCCGCCCGCCGTAGGCCGCGGCCGGGAGGCCACCGCCGAGAACCTTGCCCATGATGGTCAGGTCGGGCATGACCGACAAGCGCTCCTGGGCGCCGCCCCGTCCGACGCGGAAGCCCGTGATCACCTCGTCGAAGATGAGTAGCGCGCCGGACGCATCGGCCGCTTCGCGCAGGAGCTCGAGGAACCCCGGAGCGGGCGGCACTACCCCCATGTTGGCGGGCACTGGCTCGGCGATGATCGCCGCCAGCTCATGGCGGGCACAGGCGGCGGCGAGCGCCTCGGGATCGCTCCACGGCACGATCACCGTTGCCGCCGCCGCGCCGGCGGGGACGCCAGGGCTCGCCGGAATCCCCTGGGTGGCGAGACCGGAGCCGGCTTGCGCGAGCAGGCCGTCGACATGACCGTGATAGGCGCCCGCGAACTTGAGCACGAGCTCGCGGCCCGTGGCGGCCCGGGCGAGCCGCAGCGCGCTCATCGTCGCCTCCGTGCCCGAAGAGGTCATCCGTACCATCTCGACCGACGGCATGCGTCCCACGACCTCGGCCGCGAGCTCGACCTCTCCTTCCGTGGGCGCGCCGAACGTCGTCCCCCGCGCGGCCGCCTCCTGGACGGCGGCGACCACCTCAGGGTGGGCGTGACCGAGGATCAGCGGGCCCCACGACGAGACGAAGTCGACGTACTCGTTCCCATCGACGTCGATGACACGCGAGCCCGCGCCCGAGGCGAGGAAGATCGGATCACGCCCGATCGAGTGCATCGCGCGAACCGGCGAATTGACCCCGCCCGGCATGAGCTCGAGTGCGCGGTGATAGAGCGCTGACGAGCGACCGGTACCAGCACGAGTCGAGCTCATGGGTTCACCACCAGCCCGCCGCCGGAGGCTGTACCCCGCGTGTCGCTAGACGCCCGCGTGCTCGCGTTCCCACGCGCGGTACTCGTCCGTGAAGTACAACAGGCGAATCTTCTTGAACTCGGTCGAGGAGTAGAGCGTGGCCCGGTCCTCGACCCCGGTGGACTCGGCGATCGAGTCGAGGATCGCGTCGCACTCCTCCTTCGAACGGCCGTGGGCCATGGTGAAGACCGAATAGGGCCAGTCGGCGTAGGTGGGGCGCTGGTAGCAGTGGGAGATGCCGCGGAAGGCCGCCATCTGCGGCCCGAGCTCGGCGATCTCCTCGTCCGGCACCCTCCATACGCCCATCCCGTTGGCGCTGAACCCGGCGCGACGGTGATAGAGGATCGCCGCTACGCGGCGCAAGAGCTTTCGCTCGCCCATCCCCTCGAGGTGCTCGAGCAGTCGCTCCTGGGTCATCCCGAGCGCCGCGGCGGCGGGAGCGTAGGGCTCGGGGATCACCGGCATGTCTCCCTGGAGGGCGCGGATCACCGCCTTGTCGAAATCGTCATAGGGCTGGGGCTCGGTCTCCACGGGCTCGGCGACCTCGACCGCCTTGGCGAGCACGGTGGTGTCGCCCTCCATCTCCAGGTCCATCCGGATCTTGAACAGCTTCAGCGTCGGGAGCTGGCGGATCGACTCGGCCCCGGCCTCGCGTCCGAGCACGTCAAGCGTTCCCTGGACCCCGAGCGGCGAGTCGGGCTCGGTGGCGATGGTGAACCAGAGGTTGAACTCGTGGTTGCGTAGGTAGTTGTGGGAGACGCCGGGGTGCGCGTTGATGATCGTCGCCGCGCGCCACGGATTCTCCGGGTCGACCTTCGCCGCCACGAGCATGGAGGAGTACCCGAGCGCACGCGTATCGAAAATCGGCGTGACCTGACGGATGATGCGCTGGTCGAGCAGGAACTGCACGCGCGCGATCACCTCGTTCTCAGAGCTGCCGGCCGCCTCGGCGACGGCGCCATAGGGCCGCGCGTGGAGCGGAAAGCTGCCCTGCATCAGGTTGAGCAGGCGCTTGTCGCCCTCCTCAAGGGGGATGGCGGCGCCGTGCGTACGGCTACGGAGCTTCGGGACCGCTGTTACGTCTCTTGTAGCCATCTCGCAGCATCCTTAGCGTGGTAGGTGATCACTATGTCCGCGCCCGCCCGCCGGATCGAGGTCAGCGCCTCGAGCACGGCTGCGCGCTCGTCTAGGTAACCGGCCGCCGCGGCGGCCTTGACCATCGCGTACTCGCCGCTGACGTTGTAGGCGGCGACGGGCATCGCGGTCTCCTGCTTGACCCGCCGAATTACGTCAAGGTAGGGAAGCGCGGGCTTGACCATAACGAGATCGGCGCCTTCCTCGACGTCGAGCAACGTCTCCCGCAGTGCCTCGTCCCCGTTGGCGGGGTCCATCTGGTAGGCGCGCCGATCGCCGAAGGCGGGCGTCGAGCCGGCCGCTTCGCGGAACGGTCCGTAGAAGGCGGAGGCAAACTTCGCGCTGTAGGCGAGGATCGGCGTCTCGACCAGGCCGTCGTCGTCGAGCGCGGCACGGATGGCGCCCACCCGGCCGTCCATCATGTCGCTCGGGGCGACGATGTCGGCGCCCGCGCGCGCCTGGGAGATGGCGGTCCGGGCGAGCAGGTCGAGGGTGGCGTCGTTGTCGACCGTGCCATCGGTGCGCACGACGCCGCAGTGCCCGTGACTCGTGTACTCACACAGGCATAGGTCGGCGATCACGAGGAGCTCGGGATGGGCCGCCTTGATCGCCTGCACCGCCAGCTGGATGACGCCCTCGTCGTCCCACGCCTCCGAGCCGTCCTCATCCTTGTTTGCGGGGATCCCGAACAGGAGCACCGCAGGTATCCCCAGGGCGGCCGCCTCCCCCGCTTCGAGTACCGCCTGGTCGACGGGCAGGCGATCGACACCGGGCATCGACGCTATCGGCTCGCGCCGGTCGTTGCCGTGGGCGACGAACATCGGATAGACGAGGTCAGCCGGTGAGAGCCGCGTCTCGCGCACGAGGCCGCGCAGCGCGTGGGTAGCACGCAGCCGGCGTAGGCGAGTCTGCGGGAAAGGCATCGCGACCGAGGATACCGGCACGCCCGCGCCAGCCCGATGACCCTAAACCACGTTCCAGGGCTCCACCCGCCAGGCGGCGACGAGCCCCGCCTCCACATACGGATCCGACCGGGCGAACGCCTCGACCACCTCGGGCGCGACGTCCCCGAAGACGATCACCGCGCCATGGGGAGGATCTCCGACCGGACCCGCCAGCAGCAGCCGGCCCGCTTCCCGCTCCGCGCGGATCCCCGCCAGGTGCGCCTCGCGATAGGGCCCGCGGCGCTCGAGGATGTCCTCGACGTAGTCGTAGAAGAGAATCTGGTGGGTCATTGGGGGGCAGATTAAGGGCGGGTGCGAAGTCGTGCTGCGTTTCCCCTGACGGTCAGGTGTTTCGCAGCACGCCCGCCACGCGCGCGGCCAGAGCTCGAGGGTGGGGTTGTCCGCCGCCGGCGGGCACCCCACCCATCACGCTAGCCGCCGCACCGACACCCGCGCCACCAAGCCGAACACCACCGCCAGCGCCGCCAGGTGGACGAGGGGCCAGCCGATCCCGGGCGCAGTGCCGCTGAAGGCGTTGTTGGCCGCATCGAGGGCCGGCTTGAAGGGGAACAGGAAGGCCACGGCGTCGAGCACGGTCTTGAGCGTGCCCGAGACCGCCGACGTGGGCACGAGCGCGACGAAGGCGATGGGGAGCGAGAGCATGAAGGCGAGCAGTGACGCCGCCCGCACCTCGCGGGCCAGCCCTCCGATAGCGACGCCTAAGGCCCCGAAGGCAAACCCCGCCAGCACCAGCGCGACCACCCACAGCGGGAAGCGCGACCACTGGAGCGAGACGAAGCTCGACACGCCGGCCGCCATCACGAGCGCGGCCGCCGCGGCGCAGCCCCCGGCGAGGATTACCTTCTCGGCCAGGAGGGCGCCCGGCGAGACGAGCCCGCGCACGAGCCGGGCATAGGCATGCTCCTCGCGCTCGAGCGCGAGCATTCCCGCCGCCAGGAGCATGGTCACGAGCATCAGCGAGAAGATCACCGAGATCGTCGCCGCATAGGTGGCCGCGGGCGTGGTCTGGCCCGCGAGTTGGGACGTGTCGACGGTCAGGGGCGTCCCGATCGACCCGAGCACGGGGCTCGCGAAGCCCAGTCCCTCGATGGCGAGGTC
Organism: Actinomycetota bacterium; assembly: GCA_030948875.1. Lineage (GTDB taxonomy): Bacteria > Actinomycetota > Thermoleophilia > Solirubrobacterales > Solirubrobacteraceae > Palsa-465. The sequence continues at coordinate 1,465 of JALYZL010000081.1, read as the reverse complement.
GGCGAAACCCACGATCTGGCCGAGCGAGGAGCGCAGCGGCGAGGACGCCGGCAGTTGTGCGATCGCGCGCCGCAGCAGCGCGCGCGAGTTGCGCAAGCCGAGAAGCCGGAAGTTCTGACCGAGGAACTGGATCGTCCCGCCGTTCAGAACCTGCTGGAGGTCGGCCACGGCGACGCGCAGGACCTGCTTGGACACCGCCTGCTCGACTTCGTTCAGGCGCGCCTGGATCGCCTGGTCGGCGAACTGCCGCTCTACGGGATCGTTGGTATTGAGAATGAGCCGCACCGTCGGGCTCCCGACGCCGGTGGTGACCAAGCTCTGGATCTGCTGCGGGATGTCGGCGGGGACGATGAGGGCGGCGAGGGCGCGCCCGGAGCGCACGTCGGCGATGGCACGGGACTCGGAGTGCTCGACGATCGGCTGGATCGAGGCGAACAGATCCTTGGCGTAGCTCGAGATGTTGATGTTCTGGGAGCCGAAGTGGATCCGGCCCTGCCCTCGCGGCACCTCCGTGACGAACGCCACCTTGGGCTTCCCCGGAGGGCTCGAGAGCGCGAACCCGATCATGAGCGCGAGCACGATCGGGTAGCTGATGAGGAGGGCGACGAGCAGCGGGGAGCGCCGCAGGATCTGGAAGTCCTTGACCAGCAGCCAGCGCATGGGCGATCAGTGGCCGTGCTCGTCGAGGAAGCGCACGAACGCCACCTCGAAGTCGCGCGGGCTGCCCCCCACGGCGTGCTCGAACTCCGCGGGCGTGCCGACGAACAGGAGCTCCCCGTCGCCGAGGACGAGCACGCGATCGGCGTAGCGCTCGGCCTCGAGCACGTCATGGGTCGAGTAGGCCACGGTCGTCCCCCGGCCCCCGAGACCGGTTGGGCCGATGAAGCTCCACAGGCGCTCACGCTGGCGGGGATCGAGCGACGAGGAGGGCTCGTCGAGGAGCAGCGCTACCGGCTCGCACAGGAGCCCGACCGCGACATTGACCCGCTGCTGGTTACCGCCCGACAGGCGCCCGACCTCGTCGCCGGCGCGGTCGCGCAGGTCCGTCAGAGCGAGCATCTCCTCGACCGCGACGTCGGGGTCAGGCAGCTTCTCCAGGCGAGCGAACAGGCGCAGGTTCTCGGCGACCGAGAGCTTGGAGTAGATGGCCGGCTGCTGGGGTACCCAGCCGACCTTGCCCGCGGGGGTGCTCACCTCCCCGCTGCTCGGGGCCTGGATCCCCGCGAGGATCGAGAGCAGCGTCGTCTTGCCCGCTCCATTCGGGCCGATGATCGCCACCAGCTCGCCGGAATAGATCTCGAAGCTCACGGCGTTCAGGGCAGTGCGGTCCCCGAAGCGCTTGGTCAGAGAACGAGCGGCTAGCGTCGCCGGGCGCGTGGCGGCGGTGGCGGGCATGGCTCTGCGCAGGCTACCCGGGCGTCCGCACGCGGGACTCGAGCGAGGAGCCGCAGGCGCGGCAGAACGC
>JALYZL010000079.1 GCA_030948875.1 Actinomycetota bacterium | reverse complement strand
AGCGGACGTCGTGCCCTGTGCGCAAGCACCCGAATGTCCGGTAGGATCCGGCCGCAAATGCGTCGCGCCCAGCTCATCGCCGCCCTCGTCTCGCTCGGTGTCATAGTGCTCGCGACGGCGCCGGCGGCGCTCGCCAAGAACGGCGGCGAGGGCCTCTACGGCGAGACGAACGACGTGAACATCACCAACGCGATGTTCGGCATCATCCTCTTCTTCGTCGTCGTCATCTCGGTGTTGAGCCTGATCCAGTGGCAGCTGGACAAGCGCAAGCACGCGCGCATGGACGCCAAGAAGCGCAGCGCCGCCAACGCGGACGCGCGCGGCGGCTGGTAGCCAGCGGCTGGTAGCCCGAGCGCGCACCGGGCGCAGCCGAGGGTCAGCATCCGCTGCCCACCACCGGGCGGCCCTCCGTGGTTCCCGGCGGCGCGCCGAGCTGGGCCAGTAGCGCGCTGAACTCGTCGCCGCAGTAGGTCCGGTTATCGCCCGGGTCGCGACCGTGCGCCTGCTGGCCGAGGGCGCTCGCCTTAGCGACGACGCGGCCCGGCCCCGCCGCCCAGCCCGTCTCGATGCCAGTGGAGCTCGGCACGGTGAACGTCGCGATCTCCTGACCCGCCACGACGTGCTCACCGACGCTCACCGTAGGCGTGACGCCCTCCGATACATACACATAGCGCCCCGCGTATGGCCCGTCGGTGAGCGTGTAGTTGACCGAGTCGCCGGACCAGCCCGAATCGGGGCCCGCGTAGGTGATGACCGCGTCGCCAAGCGCAAGGATCGCGTCGGTGCTGGCGTCCGCGTAGTCGACGCCCTGATCGATCCGCTCGGGCACGATGTGGCCGGCCGGTACGTTGGCGAACGGGTTGGCGTAGCCGCCGGCCTGGACCGAGCACTGCTGCTGTCCGGGCCAGCTGACGGTTTGGGTCGTGCCGGCGGCGGCCGTGCCACCGGCCGCCAGCCCCTGGTGGTAGTAGCCCTGGGCGCGCGAGAGGACGGCCTGGACGTACCACTCGGCGTGGTTGTAGGCGTAGATCGCCCGCTGCCAGGTCGAGGGGTCGGCGGTCATTCCGTTGCCGGCGAGGTAATGGGCAGCGCTGTAGACGGCGTCGGCCTCGTTGTAGACGCTGGGTGCCTGTCCCGGGGGATCGCCCGGGGCGGCTACCTTCACCCCGTCCCAAGTGTCCCCCGCCGCGCCGCCGATCCCGATCTGCATTGGCCCCGCGGCCCCCGCAGGATTGGCGCCGGAGTGCACGCCGGGCAGCGTCGACTGGCCGAAGTCCGATTCCTCGTAGTTGATCGCTGCGAGGATCGCCGCTCCCTCAGGACCCAGGTTGAACCGGCTTGCGGCGCCTTCGAAGATGGGAACGAGCGCGGCGGGAACCCCGCCCACCGGCCCCGCCGGGCCCGGGCCCGTGCACGCCGGCGACGCATACCCCGCCACGGCCGCAAGGACGACGAGCGCCATCGCCAGCCCGAGGAAGCCCAGCACCGCCCACAGGCGCCACATCGTCCGCGCCTCACACCGGGGTCAGTCCGCCCACGCGCCAGCCCCCGGGGCGCCAGACGAGACGGAGCTCGAACGCGCCGCGCGCCCCGCTCTGGGGGCCGCGTCCCGCAGCGCGGACGGTCACCAGCACAATTGCGGCACCGGGCAGGCGCTCGAGCGCTTGAAGCGCCACCAGCCTCTGGCGCACCTGGTTCGCGGTGAGGCCCGGCGGCAGGGCGGCGCGGTGGGCGAGGAGCCCGGCGGCGAACGCCTGAGTGCACGTCTGCGTGATCGCCGACTGCACCGCGCGTCCCACCTCGCCGACCTCGTAGCTCATGTCCGCGCCCGCGAACCGCCGCGCCACGGCCAGGACCTGCCACCACGGGCTGTGGCGGGGCACGGGCTTATCGGGGTTGATGAACCAGTTCGTCCTCGCGGGAGCGCGCGGCGGGACGGGTGCGGGCGGGCCTGTGGGCGCGCGCGGCGAGCCAGCGCGCGGCCATGGCCCGATTGGGTGTGCCACCACCGTCGGCGGACCAGGGCCGATGGGCGCCCGACCCGCTGCCGAGCCACAGCCAGCGAGCGTCCCGGCGGCGAGGATCGCCGCCACCGACGCCGGTTCAAGGCGTCTCAGCCACGCGCCACTCGCTTGCTCCATGCGCCCACCAGTTATCAGCGACCGGCGGGCGTTCCCGCCCGCGTAACGGTCATTTTTCGCCCGCGCGACACCGGCGCGTCATTTCGAGCGCCACCGTCACACCGGACGCACCGCGCTCCGAACCGATGTCGATTGGTCCGGACAGGTCGGACTGATCGACATCAGTTCGTGCGACCCGCCAGACCTGCGCCCAACTGATGTCGATTGGGCCGGACATGTCGGACCGAAAGACATCACTTCGCGAGCGAGCGAGCGCCCGCCCCGCTCCCCGGCCCGGAATCCCCACAGCAGCGGCCCCCCGCTCCCAGCCCCGCGCAGAGCGCCGGCGCGATCAGGCCCGCATGTACCCCGGAGATGAAGCGCGCGCTCGACCCCCCACCCGCCGGGAGCAGCGAGCCGTGGATGGCGATGCCGAACACGCCGCCGATCGGGCGCGCGGCATTGTTGGTCGAGGAGGCCATGCCCGCCCGAGTGGCGGGCGCGGCGGCGAGCACGGCGGCGGCCATCGGGGTCGAGGTCATCCCGTACCCGACGCCGGTGATCACGAAGGCGGGCCAGACGCTCGCGTAGCCGATGTGCACGCCGAGCCGCGCGAGCCACAGGACGCCAACAGCGATCAGGGCAGCCCGCCGGCCATCAACAGCCGCGGGTCCGACGCGATGAACCGCGCGGCCGAGCGCCGCCGCTCGACGCCGATGAAGCCGATGAAGGCGATGAAGGCGATGAAGGCGATGACCGCGCAGGCGCCGCCCGCGAGCAAGGCCACCGGGAGCGTCGTGGCGAACCCCTCCCGGCCGCCCTCGATCGCCCCGCCGCCGAGCAGCGCGACCGGCAGGTTGACGCGGAAGACCGGCGGCCACGCGAACGCGCGAATCAGGAAGCCCCCGCGCGCCGTCCTCATCTCGCGGGGTCGCTCGGCGCCGCGCTCGCCGCACGAATGTTCGAGCTCGACTGGATCCGTCGCCGCCCGGTTACGCGGGGGCAGTGCGGATCACCGATCTCGGACTTCGCCAGCTCCGCACCCAGCTCGCGATGAACCTATGAGCCGGCGCACTAGGCTTGACGCGACCAATCTCAGAGGGAGCGACATGACTTACTTCGTCACCGGCGCGACCGGATTCATCGGTCGCAATCTCGTCGAGCGCCTGCTCGCGCGGGACGGGGACGTGTACGTCCTCGTTCGCGAGGGATCGCGGGAGCGCCTCGAGCGCCTGATCGAACGCTGGGGGTCCGCCGATTGCATTCACCCGGCGATCGGCGACCTGACCGCGCCGCGGCTCGGGATCTCCCCGGAGCAGATCGCCGAGCTCGAGGGCAGGGTCGACCACTTCTTCCACCTCGCCGCGGTGTACGACATGACCGCCGACGAGGAGACGAACCGGATCGCCAACGTCGAGGGGACGCGCCACGCCGTCGAGCTGGCCAACGCCATCAACGCCGGTCACTTCCACCACGCCTCCTCGATCGCCGCCGCCGGCAAGTACAAGGGCCTGTTCCGAGAGGACATGTTCGACGAGGGCCAGAAGCTCGACCACCCCTACCACCGGACCAAGTTCGAGTCCGAGAAGATCGCGCGCACGCAGACCAAGGTTCCCTGGCGGGTGTACCGCCCGGCGGTCGTCGTCGGCGACTCACGCACCGGCGAGATGGACAAGATCGACGGCCCGTACTACTTCTTCACCGCGATCAAGATGGCCCGGCACTACCTGCCGGGGTGGTTCCCCCTCGTCGGCCCCGAGCTCGGGTACACGAACATCGTCCCCGTCGATTACGTAGCGGACGCGCTCGACCACATCGCCCACCTAGCGGGCCTCGACGGACAGGCATTCCACCTCGCCGCGCCGAGGTCGCAGCGCTCGGGCGAGGTGATCAACACCTTCGCGAAGGCCGCACACGCGCCGCAGCTTTCCGTCCGGGTCGACACGCGGATGCTTCAGGCCCTGCCCAAGGGCACGCTGTCCATGCTCATGCAGCTCCCGGCAGCGCGCGGGGTGCGGCGGGCGCTCCTCGCCGACTTCGGGATTCCCGAGGAGGTGCTCGGCCACGTCGGCCTGACCGCCCAGTTCGATACGCGCGACACCGAGCGCGCCCTCGACGGCAGCGGGATCTCCGTGCCTCCGCTCGACACTTACGCCGACAAGCTATGGGACTACTGGGAGCGTCACCTCGATCGCGACCAGTTCAAGGACCGCAGCTTCGAGGGCGCCGTGACGGGCAAGACCGTGCTCATCACCGGCGCCTCGAGCGGGATCGGCCGCGCGGCGGCGATCAAGATCGGCCGGGCAGGCGGAATCCCGATCCTCGTCGCGCGGGGGGCCGAGAAGCTCGAGGAGACCAGGCAGGAGATCGAAGACCTCGGCGGCACCGCCTACGCCTACGCGGCCGACCTATCGGACCCCGAGTCGATCGACGAGCTGTGCGCCCGGGTCCTCGCCGACCACCCGGCCATCGACATCCTCGTCAACAACGCCGGTCGCTCGATCCGGCGCTCGATCGCCCTCTCCTATGACCGCTTCCACGATTTCGAGCGGACGATCCAGCTCAACTACCTGGGCACGATCAAGCTCATCATGAGCCTGCTCCCCCACATGCGCGAGCGCAAGTCGGGACTGATCGTCAACGTCTCCTCGATCGGGGTCCAGACCAGCCCACCGCGGTTCTCGGCGTATGTGGCCTCGAAAGCGGCGCTCGACGCGTGGACGCGCGTCGTCGGCTCGGAGTGCATCGGCGACAACGTCCATTTCACCACCATCCACATGCCGCTCGTACGCACGCCGATGATCGCTCCCACGAAGATCTACGACAGCTTTCCGACCATCTCGCCCGACGAGGCTGCCGACCTGATCTGCGAAGCGATCAGGGCAAAGCCCAAACAGATCAACACGCGCCTCGGGACCTTCGGCGAGGTCTCCTACGCCCTGTTCCCCAAGGCGGTCGACCAGATCCTTTCGGCCGCCTACAAGGTGTTCCCGGATTCGGCCGCCGCCAAGGGCGAAAAGGACCCCGAGGAGCGGGCCTCGACCGAGCAGGTCGCCCTCGCGCACCTGATGAAGGGGGTGCACTGGTAGCGGAATTCGCCAGGCGCGATTCCGTTGACGGATTTGCCACGGGCAATCCGCCGGGGCGGTGGCGCTCCGCTACAGCGCCCGTGGCGGTGGCGCTCCGCTACGGCGCCCCGGCTTCCAGCAACACCCCCTCGCGGATGCCACCGCATCCCACGTGAAGTGCGGTCCCGAACAGGGTCGAGACCGCCTCGAGGATGAGCAGGCCGGCGGGAAGCAGGCGCACGCGCTCGAGGTCGATCGCGAAGCGGCGCGCGACATCGGCGGCACGTTCGGCCGCCAACACATGGAACGAGCGCTCGAACGCGGCCCGGTCGAGCAGCGCTCCGGCGAGAAGACGCAGCGAGGTCGCACTC
>JALYZL010000069.1 GCA_030948875.1 Actinomycetota bacterium | reverse complement strand
CGCCCCCAGGCGCGACCACCCCCACCGCCCCGACCGGCGGCTCGAGCACCACCAGCACCCCCGCCGGGACGGCCGCCGGCGCCACCACCAGCACAGCTTCGTCGTAGGGCTGAGCGGCGGCACGTCGCGGTGATCGGTACGGTCCCGGACGCCACGGTAAAGACCAGGAGGAAACGACAATGGCAAGAACCCCACGATCGCTTGTCGGCAGCGTCGTCGCGATCACCGGAGGCGGCCGCGGCATTGGCCGAGCCACCGCATTGGCCCTGATCGCCCAGGGCGCCCACGTCGCGATCGGCGACATCGACGCCGCGCTGGCCGAGCGCACCGCCGAGGAGCTGGGATCCGGGACCATCGGCCTGCCCCTCGACGTTACCGACCGCGCGAGCTTCGCCGGCTTCCTCGATCAGGTGCAGGATCGCCTCGGCGGCCTCGACGTCCTCATCAACAACGCCGGGATCATGCCGATCGGTCCCTTCCTCGACGAGACCGACCCCACCGCCGCTCGCATCGTCGATATCAATCTCCACGGCGTGATCTTCGGCTCGAAGCTCGCGCTCAAGCGCTTCTCGGAGCGCGGGAGCGGTCATCTCGTCAATATTGCCTCGACGGCGGGTAAGCAAGGCGTCTCCAGTGGCGCCACCTACTGCGCGAGCAAGCACGCCGTGGTCGGACTGACCGAGGCGATCCGGCAAGAGACCCGCGGCACGGGGATCGAGGTCACCGTGGTCATCCCCCACGTCGTCAACACCGAGCTCGGCTCGGGACTTTCGAATACGCGCGGGTTCAAGCTCGTCCAGCCCGAGGACGTCGCCGACGCTATCGTCGACGCCCTTCAGACCCGGCGCTACGAGGTGTTCGTGCCGAGAACGATGGGCCTCCTGCTCCGCAGCAAGGCGCTCGTCCCGACCGCGCTGGCTGAGTGGGTGCAGCACGTGATTAAGGGCGATCGGGTCCTTGATAGCCCCGATCACTCGGCTCGCGCCGTCTACGAGGCGCGCATGGCGCAGACCACCTCTCAGGCCGAGCGGCCGCCCGAGACCGCAAGCCCGGAGCGCGAGGCCCAGGTCGCCTGAGCCCGGCTGGTCAGGGCCCAGCCACGATCGCCCGCCCGGCATCGGAGGCGACGGTCACGTCGATGGTCGTGGGCTCGCGGGTCCACGCGATCAGGTTGAGCGCCTGGAGCCGATCGAGCATCGACTGGAAGGCGGTCGCCTGCGCCGCGCTGCCGTAGCTGCGCTGGATCTCGAACCGGTAGCCGGTGGAGGCGAGGGAGTAGCCACTCGAGCCGCCGAGCAGGTGCTCGTAGCTGCCGTCGGTGACCGCTTGGGCGACGATCAGCGGCGCCTTCGATCCGCTCAGGGCGCGGACACGCGCGGCGAGCTCGATCAACAGGTCGAGCGCCGCCGGGCGCAGGCCGCGATAGAGGGCCGGCGATTGGCCCAAGCGGTGCGCGAGCGAGCCGAGCGCGGGGCTGTACTCCAACCCGAGCTTGGCGGGATCGGAGGGGAGGGGCAGCACCTGACGGGTCGAGTAGGCCGAGGCCAGGTCGTCTGGAGTTGCGAACACGCCACCCTGGTCGGGAGGATGAAGAACCTCAGCGTCGTCGAAGCCGGCGGTCTCGAGGGCGTTCAGGCGGAGGAGCGAGGACCGGTCAGACCGGTACAGGGACATGATGTGCTCGGCCGCCAGGACGCGCCAGTAGTAGAGCGAGGAGTCGTCGCCGAAGCCTTGGAGCAGCGCGAAGGCTCCGGGGTGCCGGTCGGGCGCGGAGTCGAAGAAGAGCTGCGCGTAGGGAACCGCGTGACCGCCGTTGTAGTCGTGGAGGACGTTCTGGAGGTTGCCGATCCCCATGTGGTACGACACCACCGCGAGGTCTTCGCGCCCGAGGTCGCGCCGGGCGATCGCCAGGTAGCGGACCGTCGCAGCCACGGCCCGTGCGGGATCGAAGCGGGCGTCGATGAGCGCGCGCTGGCGCTGGAGGCGCGCGACCCGCCCGGCCTCCCCGAGCGCATAGGCAACCCCGATCGCCTTCGTGAGCCGGCGGCTGCGCGCGAGGTCGATGTTCATACCCAGCAGCGACTGGCCGGTCTGGGCGAGGATCTGGGTCAGGCCCGCCGCGTTGGCGGCGTCCGAGCCGGCGAGCGCGTTCGGGTCGCCGGCGCTCTCCAAGAACACAATCCCCTCGAGCGCGTTCGGATCGACCGCCGTGCCCTTGGTGGCAGCGTCGATCTGAGGCCGGTAGGCCGCCACTCGGGCCGCGGTCGCGAGCACGCCACCCGGGCTCTTCTGGAACAGCACGTACGCCTCGCCCGCCCGCGCCCGCGCCTCGAAGTCCGCCTGGCGGCTCGCCTGGTAGGCGAACGGGTCGCCGGGCGCCGCCGGGCGGCCCAGCCCCGGCAGCGGCAAGGGCGGTGGCCCCGACGAGTGCAGCAACGCGAAGAGCACGGCGATCGCGAGGACGCTCGCCGAGCCGGCGACGGCCAGCCGCGACCGAGCGCTAGCCCGCCGCTGCAGCGAACGCATCTTCGTGCCTCATCAGCAGGCCGCGGCCTCCGACGTGGACGCCAGGCGCTGCGCGGCGATGGCGACGGCGCTCTGGCTGTGATCGACGAGCACGAACCGGCGACCCTGCGCTGCGCATACGGCGCCGAGTGTCCCAGATCCCGCGAAGAAATCGAGGCACCAGCCTCGCGGGCGCGAGGAGGCGGTGACGATGCGCCGCACGATCCCCTCGGGCTTCTGGGTGGGGTACCCGGTCTTCTCGCTGCCGTTGGTGGGGACGATGGTGTGCCACCAGGTGTCGACGGGCATCTTCCCGCGGCGCGCCTTCTCGGGCGTCACCAGGCCGGGGGCCATGTACGGTTCGCGCTCGACGGCGTCGCAATCGAAGTGATGGCGGCCCGCAGCGCGGACGTAGACGAGGATCGTGTCGTGCTTGGCGGGCCAGCGGCGCTTGGGCTTACCGCCGAAGTCGTAAGCCCACACGATCTCGTTGAGGAAGCAGTCGCGACCGAAGATCTCGTCTAGCGCCAGCTTGCAGTAATGCGCCTCGCGGTAGTCGAGGTGGAGGTAGAGCGTCCCGTGGGCGGCGAGGAGCCGCCGGGCATGCTCGAGTCGCGGGACGATGAAGTCCAGGTACACGAGCCGGTCGTCGTCGAAGCTCAGGTCCGCCAGCAGCCGTGTCCGGTAACGGCGGCCGCCGAAGCCGACCCGCTCGCCCCCTTCCTCGTCGTGCTCGACGGACACCGTGCGCTTGCGCTGGATCCGGCCGGTGTTGAACGGCGGGTCGATGTAGATGAGGTCGAAGCTCGCGTCCGGGAGCTTGGGGAGCACGGCAGCGTTGTCCGCATGGATGAGCAGATCCTCGGTGAGCTCGATCGTGTCGGCGGCCGCGACCTCGTGGGCATGCATAAGGCGCACACTCGAACGGTAGCGACGGTGCCGGTCAGCGGTCGCCCTCGATCAGGGGCACGAAGCGCACCGGCTCGAGCATCGTCGCCTCCAGGTCCGCTCCCGTGCGCCGGATCAGGGTCAGGCGCTGGCCATCCAAGCGCGCGTGGGCGCCCCCGACCGGGGCGACGAGCCGCCCGCCGGGAGCGAGCTGCTCCTGGAGCGCCGCCGGCACCCTCGCCCCCGTCGCCGCGGCTACGTTGATGGCGTCGAAGGGCGCACGCTCGGGCAGTCCGGCGGACCCGTCCCCGAGCGCAAATCTGACGTTTCGCGTCCCCAGGCCGCGGATCGCGCGCTCAGCCTCGGCGCTCAACTCGGCGTGGCGCTCGATCGTCCACACCTCGCCGGCGAGCTGGGCGAGCAGCGCCGCGTGGTATCCGGATCCGGTGCCGACGTCGAGCACGCGGTCGTCCTCATGAAGTTCGAGGAGCTCGAGCATGCGCGCGACCACGAGCGGCTGCGAGATGGTCTGCCCGCACCCGATCGGGAGCGCGACATTCTCGTAGGCGCGGCTCAGCTCGCCCACCGGCACGAACCGGTCCCGGGGCACCGACGTGATCGCGCCCAGCACGCGCTCGTCCTTGATCCAAGCTCGCAGCTCCTCGGCGAGCGAAGACGCTTTGGTCATGCAGGCATTCTCGCGCGCTGCCGAGGCCGCACCGAGACACTGGCTCAGCCGTCGTCCATCAGCCCCGAGAGTGGCCCGAGCAAGCGCCCGCTGCGCTGTGACACCCCTGGCAGCGCGATCAGGTGGTGTGTCGCGTCGCCGTCGTCGTGCTCGCGTCGTAGCTGTTCGTAAGCGACGGGAATCCAGTGCTCGTCGACCAGCGCACGCGGTTCGCTCCCACGTACTTGATCGAGGTCGAGCTCAAGGTGCTCGGCCCACAGTCGCTCGCGCGTGCCGCGCGCGAGCTCAGGGTCATCGGTGACGACGTTCATCTCGGTGTCGTTCATCAGCGAGTGGGCGTTCAGGTTGGCGCTCCCGACGGTGAGCCAGCGGTCATCGACGATCCCGACCTTGGCGTGGACGTAGAGGGGGTCGGTCCGGCTCCCGGTCCGCGACCGCAGCGTGGCGGCGAGCAGTCGGCCGTTTCCGTCGTCGGCACCGATCAGCCGGCCGAGCTGGCCCTTGGTGTCGTCTTGGCCGTTGTTGGCTCGGCGGGGCAGGACGAGGACCAGGCGGAAGGCGTCAGAGGGAGGGTTGCGTAGCTTGTCGGCGAGAACGTTGACGATCTCCGGCGCCCACAGGAACTGGTTCTCGAGGTATATGTACTCGCGCGCGCTGCGCAGCGCGCGCAGGTAGCTCTCGAGGATGCGGAACTCCCCCCTAGGCACGCTTTCGTACATGGTCTCGGCAATCGTGCGCACGACCTGCACGGTGGTTGGCCCTGCCGGCGCCCCCGGCTCGGGATGTTCGCCGTCAGCGAACTCGGGGCCATCCGGGCCCTTACGGGCGCGAAGCGCCCCGGCCACGGGCAGCCGCTCCCCGGTGACCTCCCACCATCGCATCGCGAAGTGCGCCGCGACGTCTGCCACCGCGGGGCCCCGCAGCCGCGTGCCGACGTCGTGCCAGCCCAGGCGGCGGCGGGCGGGATGGCCGCTCAGATCGAAACGGTCCCCGCCGAAGTCGGTCATGTCGATTCCGCCGACGAAAGCGACCTCATCGTCAACGATCACCGTCTTCTCGTGATGGCAGTGAACGGGGTGCTCCCTCGGGTCGGGCACGCACCGGATGTTCGTGTCGCGAACGAGCTTCTCCACCTCCGCGGCTACTTCCTTGCGGGTGGGATGGAATACGGGCACTGGCGCGCCGGCCCAGACCAGGACGCGCACGTCGACACGCTGGGCCAGCTCGGCCAGTAGCGGGCCCAGCACCACCGGGTGCTCGCCGCGTACGAGCTCGAAGCGCGCCTCAAGGTGCCAGCCGGTGATGGCGATGTGCGACCGCGCCGCCATCAGCGCGCCGGCGATCGCCGGCATCGCCTGCGCGCCGTCGATGAGGACGTCGAGCTGGTTGCCCGGGCGGGGAGGCGGATCGCCCGCGGACCACAGCCCGCTGGCCCCCGATTCGAACACGGCAGCGTGCCCGAGCCGGCGCAGCCGTCGCCGGTGGTGATGCTCCACGCTCTTCTCGATCGCCCGCCCGAAGGCGCGATCGAAGCGAGCTATCGGATTGGTCGTCATGTCGCCAGCCTCCCCGGTCGGGCCACCACTCAATCAGACGGTGCGTCGGCAAGCTGCCGCCAAGGACGCGAGGACGCCAGCCACGCCACGGCGCCGGTAAGGAGGACGCCGCATAGCGTCCATCCGAGCGCCGTCGTCCCCACGCCCACGTACTTCAGGCCCGAGGCGAAGATCACGAAGGCGATCGCCGGCCGGATGTAGCGGTCGGGCACGCTCGAGGAGAGCAGCGACCCGACGATCACGGCGGGCACGCTCCCGAGGATCAGCGATGACGTGACGGCGAATTCGACGTGCCCAAAGGCCAGCGCTCCGAGGGCGGCGGCGACGGTTAGCGGTACCGCCTGCGTGAGGTCGGTGCCCACGAGCTGCTTGGCGCCGATCGTCGGGTAGAGGAAGAGCAGGAGGACGATCATCAGCGACCCGGAGCCGACCGAGGTCATACCGACGATGGTCCCCCCGATCATCCCGATCATCACCGTGGGGAGGCGGCGGACGGTTAGCTCGTGGACGACGCCGGTGCGAAGCTGGCTGGCTCGGCGGTCGAGGATGAAGCGGAGAACCATGGCCGTCGCGCCCATGAGTAGAGCCGCCCCCAGGGCGAGTTCGATGTTGTGCTGGGCCGTCTTCGTGTGCCCCAACAGATGCAGGATGTACGCACCCAGAAAAGCGCACGGGACCGAGCCGAGGACCATCCAGCCGACCAAGCGCTGATTGACCGTTCCGGCCCGGAGATGGACGGCGGCGCCGAACGGGCGCATGACGACGGCGGCGACCAGGTCGCTCGAGATCGCCGTCGATGGCTTGACCCCGAAGAGCAGGATCAGCATCGGCGTCATCAGGGCGCCGCCGCCCGCTCCGGTCATGCCCACCAGCAGCCCGATGACGGCGCTGCCCAGGACGATGTATGGATCAATGTGCATAGCTAGAAGTTGGCCCTCGCCTCGGGTGAGAGCGGGCTACGGTCTCTCTACGACAGCGCCACCGCTATCGCCCCGCCGCCCGCGCCCAGGCGATCAGCAGTCCCTGCAGCGGGAGGCGCGCGAGCAGCGCGGGGCGCCCGCCGGGAACCTTGTGGTCCCAGCGCTCGGAGTGGACGACCATATCCACGTGGACGGGGCTTACGCCGACCAGGGTTGCCATGTTCAACCAGCTCGCGAGCCTGCGCGTGCGTCGATTGAGCACGCCGAGGCCGCCGACGATCTCCGCGATGCCGCTGGCGTACACGAGCGCGCGGCGGGCAGGTAGGTACTCAGGGACGATCGACTCGTAGACGCCCGGGATCAGGAAATGCAAGATCCCGGCGAGGATGAACACGGGTCCGAAGAGGCGGCGCATCAAGCGCCGGGATTCTATTGCTCCTCGGTGCCGACCTTGGCCAGGACCGGCGCCAGACGCTGCTTGAGCTCGGTGGAATCGACGCCCCGGGCCTCGAATCTGGCGCGCCGGCGGTTGGTGCTGAGGGTCAGGCGCGCTGAGCGCCGGCGGAGCATGCGCCCGCGCCCCGGCTGCACCTCGACGCCGCGAAGCTCGCTCCAGGTAAAGCTCGCGAGCGCGGCTCGGTCGCCGCCTTCGCCGGCGGCGATGACCTCGAGACCATCCTCGGAGAACATGAGCTCGAGATCGCCCTGGCCCTCGAGCTCGGCCAGCCCGTCGAGATGGACGACGCCAACGGCGACCGGCAGACCCCCGGCCTGGGTTTCCTCGCGCGCGGTCTCCGGCTCGCCCGCGTCGTCGGACGGCGCCAGCTCGGCGCGGTCCTCCGCGGCCCGCTCCTCGCTTGCGCCGCTCCCGGCCTTTGGCGGCTTGCCTTCGGCGATCGCCGCCAGGCCCTCCTCGTACGAGGGCGCGCCGGCGATCGTCTGCGCCCGCGCGACGGCGGGATGACCGAGCGCTTCCCCCAGTCCGATCCCCAGCTCCTCGGTGGCCACGGCGGCCAGCGCCCGGCGCCACTGGAGCCCGTCAGCTCGATCCGCAGCGTCTTGGACCATCCGCTCGAGCTTCTCCTCGTCGAGCTCGAGGACATCGGCGTGCGTGGCGGCGGCCTCAGCGAAGGCACCGCGCAGGCGGTCGAGCAGCGCCTCCCGTCCCCTCTTGGCGATCCGCTGCGCGCTCGCCTCGAGCGCGGGCTGTGCGTCGGCCATCAAGCCAGCAGCTCCTGCGGTCGTTCGAGCAGCGCCCGGATCCGCGCCAGGAACTCGGCCGCGTGGGTGCCGTAGAGGATCCGGTGGTCACAGTTCAAGGTCAGGTTCATCTCGTGGCCCGCCACGATATCTCCGTCTCGCAGCACTGTGACTTCCCGCACGGCGCCGACCGCGAGGATCGCCGCCTGCGGAGGCAGCACCGGAGGGGAGAAGCTACTCACGCCTAGTACCCCGAGGTTGGACACGGTGAACGTGGCCCCGGCGAGCTCGCGCGAGGTGATAGACCCGGCGCGCACCCGCTCCGCGAGCGAGCGCAGCTCGCGCGTGATCTCGAGCGCCGACTTGGTGTCGGCATCGAGCACGGTGGGGACGGCGAGGGAGTCGCCGGTCATGATCGCCACGCCGACGTTGACCCGGGCGTGGAGTTCGAACTGGCCGTCCCGATAGGCGCCGTTCGCCCGCGGGTACTCGCGCAGGGCGAGCGCCGACGCCTGGACCACGGTCGCCGTCAGCGACGGCACGGACTTGGTCCCCGCCGCGGCTCGGAGCGACCGGCGCGCCGCCACGACCGCCGACATGTCGATCACCATCGAGAGCTCGAAGTCGGGCACCGTCGCGCGTGACTCGGCGACCCGGCGTCCGATCAGCCGCTCCCCCCGCGTCGGCTCCTCGATCCGCACCTCGCCCTTCGCGGTCCTTGCTGCGCCAGTGTTGGTCGGGGGGGCCAAATGATCTGAGGGGACGCAATGGCCGTAAACACAGGACAGCTTGGTCGCGCGGCCGGGCGCTTGACCTCCGACCATATACAACCTGCAGGGAGCATTCATGAATTACTCGATCAACCTCCACGAAGTCGACGCCGACGGCGCCATTGCCGAGGCAGCCGATGCCGTCGCCGGCGATACGCGCATGAGCTTTCTACGCAAGGCCGGCGTCGGTGCCGGCGCGGTCGTCAGCGGCGGCGCCGTCCTCGGTGCTCTCGCACCGGCGGCCTTCGCTTCCGGCCGCCCGCCAGCCTCGTTCGGCGCGGGCGACATCGGCATCCTCAACTACGCGCTGACGCTCGAGTACCTCGAGGCCGCGTTCTACAACGGTGCGACCGCCGCGGGCATGTCCTTGGACGCGCAGACATCGGCCTTCCTGAAGCTCGCCACAGCGGATGAGAACTCTCACGTGGCGTACCTCCAGAAGGCGCTCGGCTCCAAGGCGGCCGCGAAGCCGAAGTTCAACTTCAAGGGGACCAACACGAGCCCCGCGATGTTCAAGGCCACGGCCATGGTGCTCGAGAACACGGGCGTCCACGCCTACTCCGGCCAGGCGCTGAACATCAAGTCGCCTGCGGTCGTCAAGGCCGCTTTGTCGATCCTCACCGTCGAGGCGCGTCACGCCAGCGTGATCGGCCTGATCAACAGCGCGACATCCAAGTCGATGGCTCCCAACGGTCCCTTCGACACGCCCTACACCGCGAAGAAGGTCCTCGAAGCGGTCACGGACACCGGCTTCATCGTCTAGTCCGGGGCGCGGTCCGCGCCCCCCCAGACGGCGATGAACTCATCGGTGCCGAGCTGGGCGAGATCGGACCGAAGGGCGCGGAGGAGCTTCGCGGCGTCCTTGGGGGGCAAGACCCAGAACAGCACCACCTCGCCGTCGTCAATCGACACGACCTCTATGCGGTCGAGTCGGCTGGCGTCGGCGAGGAACGCTGGCTCGAGGCCCTCGCGGCTGACGATCAGGTGATAGGCGCGGTTGGCCTTCATGGCGCCAGTGCCTCGGCGGCTTGCTCGATCGCGTGCTCCCCGTCGAACACGCGCTCACCCACCGCGATGGCGGGGAGGGCCCGTACCCCGGCAGCTCGGGCGCGTTCGCTCGCCCGCTCGAGCGCGTCGGCAACCGATCGCATGGCGATCCCCTTGAGCACAGCGGCCGGGTGCATCTCGCAGGCCGCGGCGGCGATCAGCACCGTGTCGGCGTCGCCGAGATCGCGCCCGCCCGCGAACGCCTGCCGGAAGGCGGCGAGCGAGAAGGCGACTGCCCGCCCGATCCGCTTTGCGTAGGTAGCCGCGAGCATCGCCGTGCGCGCCTGCGGCGGCCACGGATCCGGCCAGCGCACAGGCTGGAGGTCGAGCGCGGCGGCGGCGCGCTCGACCATCGCGCGGTCGGGGTCGAGCACGGGGTCCCACAGCACCGGCTCCCACTCTGGGGCCACCGGGAGCTCGCCCATGATGCGCTCGGCGGTGAGGTAGCAGGCGGGGCACCCGAGTTCGTAGTAGAACGTGGGCTGCGGAGGCGCCGCCTCACTTATCCGTGGATCAGCCACCCGTCCGCTGCCCGGGCCGCCTCCATGACCGCCTCAGACAGCGTCGGGTGCCCGTGGATGATGCGGGCCACCTCGACGTAGCCGCCTTCGAGCGAGCGGGCGTTGACGAGCTCCTGGATCAGGTCGGTCGCCCTGGTCCCGACGATATGGCCCCCGAGCAGCTCGCCGTACGTCTGCTCGCCCACGATCTTGATCATCCCCGTCCGGTCGCCGTACACCGTGCCCGCCCCCACGGCGCCGTACTGGACCTTGCCCACCACGACGTCGTAGCCCTGCTCGCGCGCCTGCGCCTCGGTCAGTCCGAAGCTGCCCACGTTTGGGGCGCAGAACGTCGCCCGCGGGATGTCGATGTACTCGATCGGGTCGACCTGGAGCCCGGCGGCGTCCTCGACGGCGATGATGCCCTCGTCGGAGGCCTTATGGGCGAGGGCCGGTCCGGGCACGATATCGCCGATGGCGTACACGCCGGGGACGCTCGTGCGCAGCGCGCCGTCGACGCGGACCATGCCGCCGTCGTCGAGGGCGACGCCGGCGCTGTCGAGCCCGAGCGCGGCAATGTCCGGCCCGCGGCCGGCGGCGATGACCAGCCACTCGACCTCGCCTTCACCGGGACCGAAGGTGAACTTGACGCCTGAACCCTCGTCGGTGGATTCGATGTCCTGCACCGCCATCGAGGTGTGGACGGTTATACCCTGCTTCTTCAGTCCTCGCTCGGCGAGCTTCGAGATGTCGGCGTCCTCGGTCGGGAGCACCCGGTCGAGCGCCTCGAAGAGCAGCACCTCGCTGCCCAGCCGCGCGTAGGCGGAGGCGATCTCCGACCCCGACGCACCGGCACCGACGACGGCGAGCGAGTGCGGCAGCTCGGGCAGCGCCCACGCCTCCTCGGTCCCGATCACGCGGGCGCCGAACTGGGCGCCGGGAAGCGCGCGCTTGACCGAGCCGGTGGCCAGCACGATCGTCTTGGCCGCTAAGACGATCTCGGTGCCGCCGACGGAGACTCGGCCCGGGCCGGCGAGCACGCCTTCGCCCTCGATGAGGTCGATCCCGTTCTTCTTGAACAGGCCCGAGACCCCTCCCGTGAGGGTCGAGACCACCTTCTCGCGACGTGCGCTCACGGCGGCGAAGTCGACCTCGGGCGCGCCCACCTTGATCCCGTAGTCGCCCGCCTCGCGGACCTCGGTGAGGATGTCGGCCGAGCGCAGGACCGCCTTGGCGGGGATGCACGCGTAGTTCAGGCACCGCCCGCCGACGCGGTCCTTCTCGATCACGGCCGTCTTCATCCCGAGCTGGGCTGCGCGGATGGCGGCGACGTAGCCGCCCGGGCCCGAGCCGATGACCACGCAGTCGTAAGCGCTTTCCGGCATGCCTCGCGAGCGTAGCGGAGTCGCCGGGAACGTCAGCGCCGTTCGCGCACGGGGACTTGCATGCGCCCCATGGCCTTGACGAGCTTGTAGAACAGGATGCCGCCCACCGTAAGACCGACCACGCACACAGCCAGTCCGGCGAGGTTCGAGACCTTGATGAGGAGGATCGCCAAGGTGAGGAGAACGAGCACGAGCAGGGCCTGAAACCCGAGCACCGCCCAGTAGCGCATCCGCCACATGCCGCCGGCGCACACGAACATGACGAGGGCGAACAGGAGCACCCCCGCGGTCCCCGGCTTCTGCCCGTCGACGCGCAGCTTTGTCCCGAGCAGGAACGAGACCAGGTTGAACCCGCCAAAGAGCGTCGCCAGGATCGCGCTCACGACGATCGGCCACGGCCGCTCGCCCTCGGCGTAGGGGGTGAGCGCGGCCCGCGCGGCCGCGTTGCGGGCCTCGGAGCGGCTGTAGGGCGCAGGCTGCGCGCCCGGCGCTTCGTTAGTCCCCGGCGCTTCGTTGGCCCCCGGCGCTTCGTTGGCCCCCGGCGCCTTCTCCCGCCGCCCACGCTTGCGTCTACGCTGCCCCAACGCCGGCCTCGCTTTGCGTGCTGTCCGCCTCGATCGCCGCCCGGAGCTCGCGCGCTGCCGCCGCCGGGTCCTCGGCCTCGGTG
>JALYZL010000030.1 GCA_030948875.1 Actinomycetota bacterium | reverse complement strand
AGGCCGAGAGGGCGGGATCGTTGACGACGATCGCCGGCCGCGCGCGCCGGGTGCCAGCCGGCACTCCGGAGGCGTGCCGGTGGATCGTCGTCATCTCCGCGCCCGACAGGGTGGTGGGCACGGCGGCCACCCGTCGCGGCGGATCGGCGGCGGCGAGTGCCTTGGCGACGTCGATGACCCGGCCGCCTCCGAGCGCGACGAGGAGCTCGGAGTCGAGCTTCGGGCGCAGCTCGGCGGCGAGCTCATCGACGCGGCCCGGTCCGACCTCGTGCACGCTCCCGGCCAGGGACGCCAGCTCGGGCGCCGCCGACGCGGCCCGCGGGGTGGTCAGGAGGGCGAACCCGCTGCCGAGGAGCGGGCCCGCCTCGGCGAGCGTGCCGCGCCCGAAGACGACGAGCCGCTCGCCGTCCTGCCAGCGAAAGGCCTCCGTCGGATCGACGACCGGCGGGCTCACGCGCCCGGTCCCGCCGGCACGCCCGCGCTCGCCGCGGTCACGCCGGGCTCTGCCCGCCGAGGTCATCGACGAGGTTCAACAGCTCGAGCGGGCTGAAGGGCTTGGTCAGGAACAGGTCCGCCCCCGCCTCCTCGGCCTCGCGCTCGACGCTCTCGCCGTGGGCGGCGGTGAGCATGACGATGGTGGCACCGCTGGTGGCGTCGTCGGCGCGGAGCTGGCGGCACGCCTCGATCCCGTTCAGGTGGGGCATGTCGACGTCGAGGAAGACGAGGGCGGGGAGCTCTCGCCGCGCTACCGCGACCGCCTCCAGCCCGTCCGAGGCTTCGTGGATGTTGAACCGCGAGACGTCCTCGAGGGTGGTCGCGATGAGCTTGCGGATGAAGGGGTCGTCGTCGACAACGAGGACGCCACGCGTCATTTGATCTTCCGTGCGATGCGCTCGAACGCCTCGTCGGGGATCTTGATGAACGCTTCCACTACCTGGGGATCGAACTGGCTCCCTGAACCCTGGACGATCATCTCGCGCGCGACGGCGAAGGGCGACGCGGGACGGTACGGCCGGTCGCTGGTGAGCGCATCGAGCACATCGGCGACGGCGAACACACGCGCAGCCAGCGGGATCTCCTCCCCCGCCAGGCCGTCGGGGTAGCCGCTGCCGTCCCAGCGCTCGTGGTGGGAGCGCACGATCTTGCTGGCGTTGCTGAGGAAGTCGATGTCGCGGACAATGTCCGCCCCGATGATCGGATGCCGTGCCATCTCCGCGCGCTCCTCGTCGGTCAGCTTCCCCCGCTTGTAGAGGATCGCGTCGGAGATCGCGACCTTGCCGATGTCGTGCAGGAGGAATCCGAACTCGAGCGCGTGTCCGTCCGCGAAATCGAGGTCGATGGCGCCGCAGATCTCCACTCCGTAGGCGGTCACCCGCTCGGCGTGCTTGGCCGTGTAGGCGTCGCGGGCCTCGACGGCGTTGCAGAGCGCTCGCACCAGCTCCTGTGATCGGGCGCGCTCCTCCTTGAAGGTCTCCCGCAGGTCGGCCGCGTAGCGCTCGAGCTGGCGCTCCTTGTCCGCCGACTCCTGCTTGTGGCGCGCGAGCTCCGCGCGCAGGCGCTCATTTTCTCCTCGCAGCTCCTCCTCGGTCGTCACCGCCATCGACACGGAAGGGTAGCTCTACCCCCCGGGGTGAAGCGCAGCCAGCAACGCGTTGGCTGCTTGGTCAACGGGGACCACCTCGATCCCGAGCTGGTCGATCCCGGCCAGCGCCGGTGCGACGCCGTCGGAGAAGACGATCACCGCCTGGCGCACCCGCCGGCCGCGCAGGTTGAGTGCTTGGAGCACGGCCTGGGGGCTACGGATGCCGGCGTCGACGAGCGCGACCTCGAAGCGACGCTCGCTGCACACCCGCGCCGCCGCGGGCCCGCTCGTCTCCCAATCATGCTCGATCCCCAGCTCGCGGATCGCCGGCTCGAGCGCGGCGCGCATCTCCTCGCGGCCGACCACGAGCACGCGCGAGCGGCCGGCGAGGACGGCCGCGCCCAGGACCTCGCGCAGCTCGTCGGCATCGATCGGCTTGCCGACGACGAATTCGCCCGCGAGCTCGTGACGTCCGGAGAAGACCGAAACGAAGACGATCGGCGTATGGCGCAGGCGCGCGTCGGCGCGGATCGCGCGCAGGACGTCGAAGCCGTCCATTCCCGGCATCAGGATGTCAAGCGTCACGGCGTCGAAGCGGTCCTGACGAAGGCGCGCCAGCGCCGCCTCGCCGCTCGTGACGATCTCGGTTTGGACGTCGAGAGCGGCGAGCTGGCCCGCGATCAGGTCGGCGATGTCGGGCTCGTCGTCGATGACGAGCACGCGAAGGCCGCGCATCGCGGCGATCGAGCGGGCCACGTCGGAGTCCCCCACCGCGCACGGAAGCCGGATGCGAAAGGTGGTCCCCCTGCCCACTTGGCTATCGATCTCGATCTCGCCCGCCTGGAGGTCGACCAGCGACTTGACGATCGAGAGCCCGAGCCCCGTCCCCGGCGCTCGGCTGCCGTCGTCCTGGCCGCGGTAGAAGCGCTCAAAGACGCGTCCCACCTGGTCTTGGCTCACCCCGGGCCCGTTGTCGGCCACCACGATCTCGACCCAGGTGTGGCTGGCGCGCACGCTGACGTCGATCACTCCGCCATCGCCGCTGTAGAGGTGGGCGTTGGTGAGCAGGTTGGCGACGATCTGACGCACGCGGCTGGCGTCGGCGAGCGCGGCCGGCACCATCGGCGTAACGTGCACGTCGAGCCGCTGGTGCTTGTCGGCGACCCGGGGCCCCATGAGCTCGGCGACCTCGCGGACCGCTTCGCCGATGTCGATCGGCCTGCGGTTGAGCTCGACGCGGTCGGCCTCGATCCGGGCCACGTCGAGGAGATCGTTGACGAGGTCGACCAGGCGGTCGGTCGAGCGCAGGATGATGTCGACGAACTCGCGCTGACGCTCGGAGAGATCGGGGGAGCGCTCGAGCAGCTCGACGAAGCCCTTGATCGAGGTCAGCGGGCTGCGCAGCTCGTGCGACGCGGTGGCGACGAACTCACTCTTTGCGCGTTCGAGCCGGGCGCGCTCGCTCATGTCGCGCACCGTCCACACCACGGCGTGGCTGTCCTCCGCCATCGTGGCGGCGGTGACCGCGAGCGTCCGCCCGGCGTGCTCCACCGTGGTCTCGCCCGCGAGCGCGGTCAGCAACGGAGGCAGGGGACTCGGCTCGGCGTCGACCCGGGCCCCGGGGATGAGGCCCGGGAGGAGCTCCCGCACGCGGGGATTGACGGTGGCAATGGTGCGCGCGTCGGACTCGGTGACGATGAGCGCGTCGCCGAGGCTCTCGATCGTCGCGGCGAGTCGCTGGCGCTCGTCCTCGAGCCGTCGCTGGGCTGTGGCCAGGTCCGCGCTCATGGCGTTGAAGGCGGCCCCAAGGTCCCGGAGCTCGCGGGGTCCCGCCGGGGCGACCGGCTCGCCGAGCTCGCCGGCGGCGAGCCTGCGAGTCGCGGTGACGAGGGCGTCGAGGGGGCTACGCATCGAGCTCACAAGGAGGGTGATGACCGCGATTGCGCCGATCAGCGCGAGTCCCGCGGCGATCGCCACAAGGAGGACGTCCCGGCGGGAAGCGGATCGAGCGGTGGCGCGCGCGCTCAGCTGGCGCGCCTGCTGGCGTGCCTGGAGCTGGGCCGCCAG
>JALYZL010000026.1 GCA_030948875.1 Actinomycetota bacterium | reverse complement strand
CTAGAGCGCCCGCCCGCCAACCGCGCCCCCCCCAAAAACGTCTGTCGCACCATTGCACTTTGCAACGATTGGCGCAATCATAGTTGAAAACTAAGTCTCCTGGCTTACCCGAGCCACCTCTTTCGAGAGCGCCGCGCCCGGATCCGAACTTATGCGTTGCCGTTCATCGGGCGGAACGCATAGGATGCGGCGCACATGCCCGAGGGTCGTGGAGATTCCCCCGTGCGCAAGCACCACTCAATCGTGCCGATGGTGGTGTTCGGCGTGGGTGCGACGGTGATCGGGATCTGGATCGTGCTCGCGATTCACTGGTTCCCCACCGATGCGTCACGGCAGGCGCACCGGATCCGGGTCCTCTACGACGTTCTCCTCATCGCCTCGGTGCCGATCTTCGTGCTCGTCATCACCGTGATCGGATTCTCGGTCTGGTACTACCGAATGCGGCCGGGCGAGGAGCTCATGGACGGCCCGCCGATCCACGGCAACACGAAGCTCGAGGTGATCTGGACGATCGCGCCCGCGATCCTCATCGTCGGGCTCGTCGCCTACTCGGTGAGCGTGCTCTACGCCAATGAGGCCAAGAAGGGCAACGAGATCACCATCGACGTGACTGCGCGTCAGTGGGCCTTCGAGTACGCCTACGTCGAGCCCGGCAAGAAGGCCGTGTACTCGCCGTACCTGTACCTCCCCAACGGGCATCCGATCCTCTTTCACATCCGCTCCCTTGACGTCATCCACAGCTTCTTCGTTCCCCAGTTCTCGGAGAAGATCGACGCCGTGCCCGGCATCACCACGGATCTGCGGGTAACGCCGACCAAACGCGGTGGCTACCCCGTCGAGTGCACCGAGCTGTGCGGGGCGGGCCATTCGTTCATGCGCTCCACCACCTACGTGCTCCCGCCGGCCCTGTTCGAGACGTGGATGAAGAAGCAGCCGGTGCAGGCCCTTACGACGAGCGGGATCCCACCGGGCTCGGTCCTCCCCGTCGCGGTTTCCGGGGTCCCCAACCCGCTCCCGTTCCTCACCGCCCCGGCGCCGACGATCTCGAGCGCCCCCTCGAGTGCCCCCGCCGCCCCCTCGAGTGCCCCCGCCGCCCCCTCGAGCGCCCCCGCCGCCTCGTCGACGACCTCCACCACTCCGTCCTCCGCGGGCACCGGCGGCAACGCCGTGGCGGGCAAGGCGCTGTTCATCGGCGCCGGTGGGTGCGGCAGCTGCCACACGCTCGCGGCCGCGGGCACATCGGGGACGATCGGGCCGAACCTGACCGCGCAACTGAAGACAGATTGTGCTAACCCTGCCTCGCAGAAGGTCCGCGGAACGACTCTGACTGCGTGTATCGACAAGGCGATCACCGATCCCTACGCCTATCTCCCCTCCGGCTTCTCGGCGGGGATCATGCCCTCGAACTTTGCGCAGACGCTCGGTACGAGCAAGGTCAACGACTTGGTCGCCTTCCTCGTGAGCGTGACAAAGTGACCCCCAACCGCTGGACGGGATAAATGACTGCCATCGCCGAACCAGTCCACAACCGAACGCGCGTGCCCCTCCCGGCGAAGCTGCGAGCACCGGGCTGGTACCGCGCGGCGCTCTTCGATCTCCTCGGCTTCGCGTTCGGCTTCGCGCTGACCTGCATCATCCGGATCGCGATGAAGCAGCACCCGGTGGTCGATGCCCACGCCATCACCATCGTCGAGCTGATCACGGTGCCGATCTTCTTCCTCATCGGCATCGGCACCTGCGACTACTGGTTCTACTGGATGTTCGGCGGGCCCACGCGCCCCGAGAACCACGACATGCACGGCGCCCACACGTGGCGGGACTACTTTAAGGTCAACACCGACCACAAGGTGATCGGCGTCCAGTACGTGATCACCTCGTTCTTCTTCCTCCTCGTCGGGGGCATGCTGGCGATGCTCATCCGTGCCCAGCTGGCCAAGCCAGGCATGAACTTCGTGACGCCCGAGCAGTTCAACGGCCTCTTCTCCGTCCACGCGACGATCCTCATCTTCCTGTTCGTGATCCCCGTCTTCGCGGGGCTCGCGAACTTCGTGCTGCCCCTGATGATCGGCGCCCCGGACATGGCCTTCCCGCGCCTGAACGCCCTCTCGTACTGGATGCTCCCGGTCGGCGGAATCATGCTCCTGATGAGCTTCCTGGCGCCCGGGGGGGCGTTCGCATCGGGATGGACCGCCTACGCGCCGCTGTCGACGACGATGCCGCTCGGGCAGCTCTTCTTCACCCTCGGCATTCAGTTCGCCGGCTTCTCGTCGATCGCCACGGCGCTCAACTTCCTGGTGACCATCATCACCATGCGCGCTCCCGGGATGAGCTTCTTCCGCCTGCCGCTGCTCGTATGGGCGAACTTCTCGACCTCGCTGCTCGTCGTCATCGCGACGCCCTTCATCGCCGCCTCGCAGTTCATGGTCCTGCTCGACGTCGCGCTGCACTTCAACTTCTTCAACGCCTTCGTCGGCAGCCACAACAACGGCAACGTCCTGCTCTACCAGAACGTCTTCTGGTTCTACTCGCACCCGGCGGTCTACATCATGATCTTGCCGGGCTTTGGGATCATCTCGGAGATCATCGCCGTCAAATCCCGCAAGCCGATCTTCGGCTACCGGATGATGGCCTTCTCCCTGCTCGCCATCGTCGTGCTCGGCTTCACGGTGTGGGCGCACCACATGTTCGTCTCCGGGATGCCGGCGTGGATCCGCATCCCGATGGAGGTCACCACCTGCATCATCGCGCTGCCAACCGGGATCAAGGTCTTCTCGTGGCTGGCGACGCTGTGGAAAGGCGTCATCCATCTCGACACCTCGATGCTCTTCGCGCTCGGGTTCCTGACCACCTTCTCGCTCGGCGGGATCAGCGGAATCATGCTCGCGATGATCCCCTTCGACGTCCACGTGAGCCAGACCTACTTCATCGTCGCCCACATCCACTACGTGCTCTACGGCGGCTCGCTCTTCACCATCTTCGCCGGCGTCTACTACTGGTTCCCGAAGATGACGGGTCGCATGTACGACGACCGGCTCGGCAAGCTCCACTTCTGGTCGACCTTCGTCTTCTTCAACCTGACCTTCGGCCCGATGCACATCATCGGGATCAACGGCATGCCCAGGCGCGTCGCCGACTACGCGGCGAAGTACGCCGACTGGAACCTGATCATCTCGATCATGAGCTGGGGGCTGGGCCTGAGCACGCTGATCTTCGTCTACAACATGATCGCGAGCTGGCGCGGCGGCCCCCGCGCCGCCGCCAACCCGTGGCGCGGGCTCACGCTCGAGTGGCAGGTCTCCTCCCCGCCGCCGATCTTCAACTTCGACACCGTTCCCACCGTCGTCGGCGGTCCGTACGAGTACGGAGTGCCCGGCGCGGTCCACGGCATCTTCAAGTCGCCGACCGAGGCCAAGCCGGCCGGCACGATCGCAACCTCGCCGACGCCGGAGTAAAGGAGCAGCGATGCACACAGTCCTTGTCGTCGCCAACGAGACGCTGGGTGGCCGCTCGCTGATCGAGGCCGTGCGCAAGCGCAAGCAGGATCTCGGTGAGGTCCGCTTCGCCCTCTGCGTCCCGCGCACCCGCCCCAAGGCCGGCCTCGTGATCTACGACGACGCCGTCTTCGACGCGGCCCAGGCCCGCGTCGACCTGGCGATGAGATTCGTGCACTCCGAGGGCATCCACGCGGTCGGCGAGGTCGGCGACCCCGATCCTTACACGGCGGCGATGGACGCCGTGCTCGAGTATCGCCCGGACGAGATCGTCATCTCCACCTACCCCGAGACCCGTTCGGGCTGGCAGCGCCGTGACCTCGTCGAGCGCATCCGTCAGGCCTCGGGGCTTCCCGTCGAGCACGTGATCGCCGACCCCGAGAGCGAGGGCCTGCCGTTCAAGGTCACCCTCGCGGTCGCCAACCGCACCGCCACCGGCGACGAGTTGCTGGGCGCGCTCAAGAAGAAGGCCGAGGCCGACGGCGAGACCGCGCGGCTATTCGTCGTCGTGGTGCCCCAGGAGGGCGGCGACGGAGCCGACACGCGTCGCGCCAGGACCCGGCTCAACCTCGTCATCAACAGCCTGCGCAACGCCGGCCTCCTCGCCGCGGGGACGATCGGCGACCCCGATCCCTTTACCTCGATCATGAACGCGATTCAGTACTTCCGGGTCGATGACATCGTGATCTCGACGTTCGCCGAGACCAAGTCGGGCTGGCTCCGCGCGGACCTGATCGACCGGGTGCGCAAGGCGTCGATGAAGCCGGTCGAGCACGTGGTCCAGGCCCACCACCCGGCCGTCCCGGCCGACGTCGTCTAAGGAGTCCGATGGAAGCCGCCTCCGCCGCCGTCGCCCACGCCGATCATCACCACGGCCCACCCGAGGCCAACCGGTCGTCGCGGATCGAGGCGCCGACGCTGGGGATCCTGCTTTTCATCATCTCCGAGGTGATGATCTTCGGCGCCTTCTTCACCGCGTACTTCTTCATCCGTATCGTCAACCACGATCCCTGGCCCGCCCACGGCACGACCTTGCCCGAGGCGGTCGCGGGCATCAACACCTGCGTCCTCGTCTCCTCCTCGCTCACCATCCACTGGGCGCTGACGTCGATCAAGAACGGGAACCGAGGCGGGCTCAAGGCCGGCATCCTCTCGACCTTCCTGCTCGGGCTCACCTTCCTCTTCGTGCAGCTCAACGAGTACGTCCACCTTGGCTTCTCGCCCCGCGACAGCGCCCAGGGGACGGTCTTCTACTCGCTCACCGGTCTCCACGGAGCCCACGTCTTCATCGGCCTATGCATCCTCCTCGTGGTGGTGATCCGAGCCTTCCGCGGGCACTACACGGCCGAGGAGCACCGCGGCGTAGAGATCCCCGGCATCTACTGGCACTTCGTCGACGCCATGTGGATCGTCGTGTATCTGACCGTCTACGTCCTCTGAGCGCGCGCCGCCGTGCTCAATCCGATCCGCTCAGAGGCCGAGGCCTTTCGCGCCTTGATCTACGTGGTGATCACGGCGGCGGTGATCGTCGCGATCGTCCTGATCGTGCGCGCGCTGACTTAGGCGAATTCGCTTGCGCTCATTCACATGGCGCGGATCCCGGGCGCAGGGCGGTCTGAGTTGCAGCTGATCCGCGCCGACTCGCCGGGGTGCCCGTGAGCTTCGCGCCGCTCGCCGCCATCAGCATGACCGAGACCGTCGGTCCGGCCGTGCTGGCCATCGCCTTGGGGGCGGTCTATGACCACCGCTGCCGGACCCTCGCGCGCGAGGGTCGGCCCGTTCCGGGGTGGCGGCGGGCCTGCTTCGCCGCCGGCCTCGTCGCCTTCCTGGTGGCGCTCGTGCCGCCGCTGGGGCCGCTCAGCGATCAGCTCCTGGTCGCGCACATGGCTGAGCACCTGCTCATCGGCGACATCTCCACCCTGCTCATCGTCCTCGGCCTCACCGGGCCTCTGCTCGTTCCCGCGTTGCGCATCCGCGCCATCTCGCGCCTGCGCGTGCTCACCCACCCGGTGGTGGCGATCGTCTGCTGGGCGGTCAACTTCTACGCCTGGCACCTACCGGGCGCCTATCAGCTGGCGCTGCGCAACCAGTGGGTCCACGCGATCCAGCACGCCACCTTCTTCATCTTCGGGGCCTGCGTGTGGATGGCGCTGCTCGGCCCGCTGCCCAAGCCGACCTGGTTCAGGAATTCCGCCCGGCTCCTCTACATCATCGCCGTGCGGCTGATCGGGACCGTGCTCGCCAATGTGTTCATCTTCGGGGGCACGGTGTTCTATCCCTACTACCGCCCCGGCGACGCCCACTGGCACATCAGCCCGCTCGGCGACCAGATCTGGGCCGGATCCTTGATGATGTTCGAGGAGAGCGTGCTCACCATCCTCCTCTTCGCGTGGCTGTTCATCAAGGTGGCGGGGGAGAGCGAGGAGCGCCAGCGCCTGCTCGACTATGCCGGTACCCACGGCATCGCGCTCAGCGAGCAGCGGGCCGCACGGGCGGTGTCCGCCGGGCGCAGCGAGGAGCTGTGGGAGCGCCTGCGAGCGCCCGAGAAGCCCCACAGCACCGTCTCGGGTCCCTGAACCGCCTCCGCCGCCCGTTGCGGCCGTGAGAAGGCGTCAGACGACCTATTTGGCCATCGTGGACATGAAGTTCACGAGCGCGGTGATCTCGTTCGGCTTCAGGCGCGTGCCGAAGTTACTCGGCATGATCCCGGCCGCGTAGCCGGAGGGGAGGAAGGCATAGGGATCGGTGATCGCCTTCGAGATGCAGGCGCTTAGCGAGGCGCCGCGGGCCTTCTTCGAGGCGGGCAGGGCGCAGTCGGCCTTCAGGCGCGTGTCGAGGCTCGGACCCACGGTCCCCGTGGTGCCCGCGGCGGCAAGGACGTGGCAGGAGCCACAGCCGCCCACCCCGGTGAACACCTGCTTGCCGGCGGCCGCCGTGGTCCCGCTCACCGTGCCGGCATTGGCGAGCGCACCGGTGTCGGTGCCGGGCTCGGCCGCCACGCGGGCCACGTAGGCCGCCACGTCCCGGGCCTTCTGACCGGTGTAGAGCATCGCCGGCATCACGCCCTGGGTGTTCGGGAACTCGATCTGGAAGGCGACGAGGCCCTGAATCTCGCTGTTGCTGAAGTGGTCACGGCGATCCTGGGCGTAGGCGACGTCGAGATTCGGACCGATGGTGCCCGTGGTCCCGGCGTGGACGAGCGCGTGGCACGATCCGCACTTGGAGGCGAAGAGCTGCTTGCCCAGCACCACGTTGCCCGTCTCGTGCTTCACCGAGCATCCGGCGAGCACGATCAGCAGCGCCACCGCCGGCGCGAGCGCCACGAAGCTGCTGAGGTTTCTGCCCACGCGGTTGACCATGTCGCGACGGCGGCACTCTATCCCAGCAGCGGGCGGCAATGTCGCGGCGCCCGCCCGCTGGTAGCATCAAAGCGGTGAGGCTCAACCAGAAGTATCGCTTGCGGACGCCCTCCACGGGGCGCGAAGCGGTGATCGAAGCCGAGCCCGGCCGAACCTACCTGGACCGGGAGACCCACGAGCCGATGGAGCCCGCGGCCATGATTCTCCCCCTGGCCCCGACGCCCTCCGAGCTCCCCTGGGCGGTCGAGAATCTGCGCTTCTGCAATTGGTGCGACCAGCTCACTCAGAAGGATCTGAACGACTGCCCGCACTGCGGACGCAGGATGGAACCGCTCGGGGCCTGAGGTCCGCGCCGTGGCCTCTCGCCGTGCCCGCATCGCCAGTTCGCTTGCTGCCCTGTGCGCCGGCGTCGCCCTCGCGGTCGGCGTCTCCGCCTGCGGCGGCGGTAGCTCGACCTCGGCCAACACGGCCGGAGCGCCGACCCTCACCGTCCCCACCAACAGCGCCCCGCCGAGCACGCCCTCGACCCCAACGACGCCCACGACCAAGACGAGCACCGCCGGCTCGGGCTCGTCGTCCTCCCCGTCCGGCAACACGGGCGCCGCAGGCTCCACGGGGAGCACGGGCGCCGGAAACACCGGAGCCCCCGCCGGTGGCTCAGGCTCCGGCGGCGCCGGCGTCCCTGGCACGGCGTCCACGCCAACGACCGGCAATACCGGCGGCGGAGGCACCGGCACTTCCGGCGGCAGCGGCGGCGCCGCCCCGTAGCCCGCAGCTCCGTAGCGCGCAGCTCCGCTGTCGAAAACCCGCCCGGCGTTCCGTTCGAGCGTTGTCACTGCGCGGGAGCAGAACTGGCATTCGATACTGGCGGCATCGGGGCCTGGTCGAGAACCGCGACCCACGGTCACGCTTCTCGACCAGGCTCCGCGAAACCGTGACTACTCGGTGGCAGCCGTGACGACTCTGCTCACGCCCTGTGTCAAATCTCACCCGCGCCCCCACCCGATGGGGATTTTCCTATCATGCTCCAAGCGCCGCTCCCCCCGGGGATCCACGCTAAGGCTTGACCCCTCGCTACCGCCGGCGCGCTAAGAGGCGAGCGGGCGGGTCGTCCCCGGCAGCATTGCCAAAGAACCCAGCTCTCGGCCACAGCCCGCCACCGACCCCCGCCTGCTGCCGGGACGGCCGGTCCGCTCAGCCCCCGAAGCCCCGCAACGGCTGGCGCGGCGGGGGCG
>JALYZL010000008.1 GCA_030948875.1 Actinomycetota bacterium | reverse complement strand
CCGTTCTTGTTGCCGGCGGGAACGATCGTGCCCGACAGCGGCACCCCGCCTTCGATGACGAAC
Organism: Actinomycetota bacterium; assembly: GCA_030948875.1. Classification (GTDB taxonomy): domain Bacteria; phylum Actinomycetota; class Thermoleophilia; order Solirubrobacterales; family Solirubrobacteraceae; genus Palsa-465. The sequence continues at coordinate 3,320 of JALYZL010000008.1, read as the reverse complement.
TTCTCCAGGGGAATCGACCTCGAATCGGTGACGGCGGACCCGTGCAGAGCCCGCGGTGAAGCGTTCAGCCTAGCCGCTGAGATGGCGGCGGGGCCTGGCGGCGAGGGCTCGGCGACTCCCGAGCGCTGAGCTAGGGTAACGGCCATGCAGCCCACCAATTCGCGCGCGGAGGGCTGGACCCTTCTCTGCGAATGGACGCAGTCCGATTCGCTGCGCCGGCACATGCTCGCCGTCGAGGCGGCGATGCGCGCCTACGCGCCGCGGTTCGGGGGTGAGGTCGAGCTGTGGGGGCTGACCGGCCTGCTCCACGATCTCGACTACGACCGCTATCCCGACCTCGGCACCGGCCATCCCCGCCACGCGATCCGCGAACTGCAGGCGCGCGGGTATCCGCCCGAGCTCGTGCGGGCGGTCGCGTCACACGCGGACTTCATGGACGTCGCGCGCGAGAGCGATATGGAGAAGGCGCTGTTCGCAGTCGATGAGCTGTCGGGCTTCATCCTCGCGTGCGCGTACGTGCGGCCTGAGGGGCTGGTCGGGATGACGCCCAAGTCGGTCAAGAAGAAGATGAAGGCCCCGAGCTTCGCCGCCGCGGTCAGCCGCGATGATCTGCGCAACGGGCCGGCGGCGCTCGGCGTCGATTTCGACGAGCACGTCGAGATCGTGATCGCCGCGCTGGCCGAGCACAGTGACGTGCTGCTGCCCACCCCCACCAGCTGATCGCATGCCCGGTCCGGTCGTTGTGGTGGTGTTGGAGGGTGACGAGACCGGTCAGGAGCTGCTCGAGCATGCCCTGCGGGTGCTCGACGGGGATCTGCTCGGCTTGGACCTGTCGCTGCAGCGCTTTGACCTGTCGTTGGCGCACCGGCGCGACACCGCCAACGCGGTGGTGAGCGAGGCCGCTGCCGCGATGCGCGACGCCGGGCTCGGCCTGAAGGCGGCGACGATCACCCCCGAGGGAGCCGACGACGTCGGCTCGCCCAACCGGATCCTGCGTGAGCAGGTCGACGGCAAGGTGATCGTGCGCACGGGCCGCCGTCTGCCCGGGGTGACGCCGATCGCCGGGGTGCATCACCCGATCTCGGTCGTGCGGATGGCGGTCGAGGACGCTTACGGCGCCAAGCAATGGCGTGAGGGCGAGGCCGGGGCGGGCGACGAGATCGCCTTCCGGACTGAGCGGATCACCCGGTCGACCTGCCACGCGGTCGCCGAGTACGCCTTCCGCGAAGCCACCAAGTTCGCCGCGCGCGTGTACGGCGGCCCCAAATGGACGGTCTCTCCTGTGTATGAGGGGATGCTCAAGGAGGAGATGGACGCCGCCGCCGCCCGCCACCCGGAGATCGATTATCGCCCCGTGCTGATCGACGCCACCTACGCTGGACTCCTCTCGGGCGCCACCGACGCCCCGCTCGTCATCCCCGCGCTCAATCGAGACGGCGACTGCCTGTCAGACCTGATCCTCCCCATGTTCGGCTCGATCGCCGGCGCCGAGTCGGTCCTGCTGGCCTTTGGCCCCGACTACGACACGACTGTGGCGATGGCCGAGGCTCCCCACGGGACCGCGCCTGCCCTGCTCGGCAAGGATCTCGCCAACCCGCTGGCGATGATCCTCGCCTGCGGCGCCGTGCTGCGCCACGCCGCCGACCGTTTCGGGCCCGTCTGCGAGCGTGCCGCCCGCGCCGTCTACGAAGGGACGCTGGAAACGGTCGCCGCCGGGATCAAGACGCCTGACCTCGGCGGCCATGCCGGCACGACCGAGTTCACCGACGCTGTCGTGGACCGCGTGCGGGCCAGGCTCGACGCCTGATCCTACGCCCGGGTCCTGACCCACCCGTCGGGCCCGGTCCCGAGGCGCAAACTGCGGCCGCAAGGCCACCCGGCTGCAAGAATTCCGTCACGCCGGCGGGACCCCGCAGACCGCGTGCGGCGATCCAAATCCCGTGCATTGACGGGCCATTTGCAGCCTGAGGGCTGAGCCTGCGCGAGACTCGACGGGCGCCCGGAACCGCCGCTGGCACCCGCCTTCGGACTCCGTCCGCACCGGGCCGTACCTTTGCGAACACATGTTCCTGTCTCCCGCCCGTGGCCTGCGCGCCCTGCTGAGCCTCGCCGAGGACTTTCTCGGCGATCCTGAGCCGGCCTCGGCAGCTCCGCACCCGCACCGCCGTCCGGTGCGAATCACCTATCGGCGCCGCCCCGGATCGGTCCCTGCGGCGCCGGCTCACTGCGTCTGCCCCGTCCGCTCGGACTCCCGCTCTCCGCGGCGGGTCACCGTGCGCTGACGTTCGGCACGCTCACTGGCGGGCGCCGCGTCAGCCCAGTAGCTGCGCCAGGATCACGCCCGACGAGTAGCCGTCGGTGGTCGTCGAGCCAGAGCCGGCGACGGCGACCAGGACCGCGAGGAACGTCCCCAGCCCGAGGACCAGACAGATGAGCAGCAGCAACAGCACCTGCGGATGGGCCCGAAGGTAGGCGCCGAAGGACTTCACGGTTGAGATCGTCCCAGGTTCGAACGCGACTGCAGCCCGAGCGCCACCACGCGCGCCCTGCCAAACTGCCCGAATGTCGACTTCAGAACCCAGCGGCGAGCCGATCACCGAAGCCGGACTTGTCGCCCTCAAATCCGAGCTCGGCCAGCTCGAGACCGTCGCCCGTCGCGATATCGCCGCGCGCATCCTCACCGCCCGCGGGCACGGAGACCTCAAGGAGAACGGCGAATACCACGCCGCCAAGGAGGATCAGGCGCTGCTCGAGACGCGCATCCTGCGCCTGCGCCAGCGGTTGCGGGGCGCGACCGTCGTCGAGGCCACCAGCGGCGGAGACGTGTTCGCCTTCGCGCGCCCGGCCGAGATCCGAGACGAGGGCTCGGGTGAGAGCCACACGTGGGTGATCGTCGGCGCCACCGAGGCCGATCGTGCCGCCGGCAAGCTCTCCGCCGAGTCCCCGATCGCCCGCGCGCTGCTCAACCAGAAGGTCGGCGACACCGTCGAGGTGACCACGCCCAAAGGGACGCGGCGGCTGACCATCGTTCGGCTGGTCTGAGTCTCAGTTCACGCCCGGCCAAGCAGCGTCGGCCCCGGAGCGTCGCTGTTGCCCTGGGGCACGTGACGGGGGTGTGCTTTCGAGCTCGGGATGCGTCAGGCGGCGTGCGGTGCGTTGGGTCGGGTATTGCGACCGAGCTCGAGAAGCTCTCCCCCGCCCCGTACCCCGGTGTGACCTCCACGCACGCGCTCGCCGCAGGAGTGTCGGGTGACGCCGGGCCTGCCAGTCGAGCAAGTCACCCTGTGCCGCGAGCATCTGACACTGGTGCCGGGCACGGG
>JALYZL010000643.1 GCA_030948875.1 Actinomycetota bacterium | reverse complement strand
GCCAAGCGCCGCCTTCCCGCCAGCGTCGTTCGTCTCCTACGGGCCAACGTCCAAGGCAGGTTCCGCACCCGCGGGCGCTTCGCTTCTGCCACCGTGCGCGGCACCCAATGGGACACCCTCGACCGCTGCGATGGCACCCAGACCCGCGTCCTACGCGGCGTGGTCGTCGTCCACGACCTGCGCACCGGGCGCGATACCGTCCTCAACGCCGGGCAGAGCCAGCTCGTGCCCGCGTCGGGATCGGCGCCAGCCGTCCCCACTGGCGAGGCTCGTATGACGCAATGCCCGCCCGGCGACGTGAACAACCCGTTCCCGAGCAACACCCCGTTCACCTTCACCGGCATCCTCCCGGGCGCTCCCGCCGGCACCCCACTGCGCATCGAATACACCGATCCCAACACGGCGTCGGCGACCGTCGTGGCGCACGTCACCACCGACGCCCAAGGCATCTTCACCGACACCCACACCTTCCCGCCCAGTAGCGGCGGCTTCACCTATGGCGCCGGGGCAACCCCACGCTACCCCGACGACCCGCTCTCACCCGGCCAGTCCTGCTCTTTCGTCATTCGCTGACGGGATGGGTCAGCTCACCTGATCTCAGGGCGCTCGTCGCGCGCTCCATACCGAGGCCGCCGGGCGCGGGACGGCGGCCGATAACCTCGCGGCCGATCGCAGGAGCAGACGCGACCCACGCAGGCCGGTAGACGATCTCGGCGACTGCCCCAAGGACCGCCGCCGAGGTGGTCGATCGCGCGGAGACGGTGCCTTGCCGGTGGTAGCCGGACGTGCGCAAATGCCGGCGGCGACACCAGTGCGCCTCCTTCAATGCCAGCGCCGGATATCTGCGACTGGCGACAATCAAGGTGAGCACGCTCCAATAGCCAGAACACACGCGGCAGCGCCGATCTCGGGCCGCCGCTGCTTTACACAACCGGCTCGTATGTTCAAGTGACCACAAGACAGAATACGTGGCAGCCACGAGACAAATTCAGACCGAAGGGCAAGCCGATGAAAAGAACTACGCAGAGCACATCGAAGCGCCGGCCCTGGGGGGTACTCGCTGCGACCACCGTCGCGGCGGCCGGCGTGACGGGCATAGCCGGGGCTGCCATCCCCTACGGCGGCGGCCGGATCCACGGTTGCTACAGCGCCCACGCCAACGACCGCCGGCGAATACCCCGCCGCAGAGTGTGAATAAACCACGCACGCCGGCGGCGACCGCAGCCATCATGGTGGCCTGTCGGGCGACGCGGTGTTGTCCCTACATGACCAGATACAGCGACTTGAACGGGGTGAAGGGTGTTCAGATTGGGATTCGATCGTCGGGTACGAGGCGGCGCCGCGTCGGCTTGGTGCTTCTGGCCGGCGCGCTCCTCGCCGGGTATGGCTCTTTCGGCTCGGGCACTCCGAGCAACACCATCCCGATCGGAACGGTGTTCTCGCTCACCGGTCCGGGAGGGGTGTATGGGCCGCAACACAAGAACGGGATCCAACTCGCCGTGGACCAGTTGAACGCGGGCGGCGGGATCGCGGCGAAGAAGCTCGCGGTCACGACCCTCGACGATGGATCTGACAAGCAGTAGTCCGCTCAGGCGACGCAGCGTCTGATTCAGCGGAGCAACGTCGTCGCCCAGCTCGGGCCAACCTTGTCGAACTCGGCGGTGGCGGCCCACCCGATCGCCGACAACCTCCGAACGCCGGTGCTCGCCGTGAGCACGACCGGGCTGCACATCGTGGGCGATTGCCCGTATCCGTGCACGTACATCGTCCGTGACAGCTTAGGCCACGCTGGACGAGGCGACCGGCGGCGACCTGAGCCGCAGCGCCAAATACCGCGTGTCGATGGAGCGTCTCGGCGCCGATCAGGAGGCGCTCGCCGGCCTGCGCACGGGGTCCGGCGAGGTATGGGGTGCCTCGCGCTCTACCGCGAATTAGGCCAGCGGCAGTTTGACGCCGACGAGCTCGGGTCTTGGGCGACGTGTCCATGCACCTGGCCCAGGGCGCACGTCGCGGGCTTCTGATCGGGGAGGCCACCGACCCCGAGGGACCCGACGCACCGGGCCTGTTCGTCCTCAACGACAACTGGGAGATCGAGTCGGTCACGCCCGGCCTCGAGCGCTGGCTCATCGAGCTCCCCGATGGCGACTGGCCGTCCGGCAAGCTGCCCCGGCGGTCCTGGCCGTCGCGGGACGGGCTCTGAAGACCGCCACCGACTCGGACTCACCAGGGAGATCGCCGTGGCGCGAGTGCTCTCCCGCTCCGGCCGGTGGATCGTGCTGCACGGAGCGTCGCTCGTGACCGACGGTCGCCGGCGGGTCGCGTGATCGTCGAGCCGGCCCACCCCGCCCGCATCGCCCCGCTGCTCATGGCCGCCTACGGCCTGACCGAGCGCGAGCAGGAAGTGACGAGACTCGTCCTCCAGGGCAACTCGACAACCCAGATCGCCGCGCGCCTACCCGTCTCACCCACACCGTTCAAGAGCACCTGAAGAACATCTTCGAGAAGATCGGCGTACGCAGCCGGCGCGACCTGGTCGGGAAGGTGTTCTTTACCCACTACGAACGCCGTCTCCGCGAGAACGAACACCGCGCCGCCGACGGCCAGTCGGTACGCGGCGGTCCGCTCACGAGCTGCCCCGCCCGTGACACCGCCCGTTAGGATGGGGTTACCGATACACGCACCCCGGAGCCGCTCTCGGCTCTCTCCATCTGCGCACGAGGAACCGACGCGCGACCGAGGCTGCGGCGCATCAATCGAGGCGGCCTGCTTGCTCGCCCGGCGGTGCCGCGCCAAGGCGAGTCGGCCTCAATACGTC
>JALYZL010000635.1 GCA_030948875.1 Actinomycetota bacterium | reverse complement strand
GCCCGCCGCTCCTACGCCCCCGCCCCACGCGCCCCCGCCCACCCCAGTCGCCCCACCCTCGCCCGCTACGCTCTCAACCAGGCATGATCAGCACAAATCAATTCAAGAACGGCAATCACATCGACGTCGACGGGACCGTGTTCAAGATCCTCGAGTTTCAGCACGTCAAGCCGGGCAAGGGTGGGGCGTTCGTGCGGACGAAGCTTCGGCGCTCGAGCGACGGGAACGTGATCGACCGGACGTTTCGGGCGGGGGAGAAGTTCCGGCCGGTTCGGACCGAGGTCCGAAGGATGCAGTTCCTCTACCGAGACGGCGGCGATGCTCACTTCATGGACGCCGAGTCCTATGAGCAGCTGGTGATCCCGGTGGCGGCGATCGAGGATGCGCTCCGGTTCGTCAAGGACTCCGACGAGGTCGAGGTGCTCTACATCGACGACCAGCCGGCCGACATCCAGCTTCCCAGCGCAGTCGACCTCAAGGTCGCCCAGACCGAGCCGGGCCTGCGCGGGGACACGGCGTCGGGGGGCGGCTCCAAGCCGGCGCTGCTGGAGACGGGCGCGAGCGTCCAGGTCCCACTGTTCGTCGATGTCGGCGACGTGCTCCGGGTCGATACGCGCTCGGGTGAGTACATCTCCCGTGCCTGAGCCCGGGCAGCACGCCAATGCGTAGGCGCGACCAGCGCCGGGCGGCGGTGTGGGCGCTGTATCAGAGCGATCTCCTCTCGAAGCCGCTCTACGACACTCTGCCGCGGGACGTGCACTCATTCACGCGCGCCCTCGCCTATGCCGCGCAAGATCGCCAGCAGGAGCTCGACGAGCTCATCGGACGGCACGCCACCGGCTGGTCGCTACAGCGGATCGCGCCGCTCGAGCGGTCGATCCTCCGGGTCGGCGTGCTCGAGCTTCTGTACCCAGACGCCGTGCCCGGCGAGCAGCCGATCCCGCCCGAGGGCGCGATCGACGAGGCGGTCGAGACCGCTAAGCGCTTCTGCAGCACCGACGCCCCCGGATTCGTGAACGGGATCCTCGCCGCCGTGCTCTCAGAGCGCGAGGCGCTCCCGCACTGAGCGCCGAATAAGACCTAAGTAGGAAGCGCTCGCGCGCAGCCGTCGCGGCGACGACAATGGCGTTATGAGATTGCTCGTCGTCGACGACGACCGCGCGCTGCGCGACGTGCTCAGGCGGGCGCTCACCCTGGGCGGATACGACGTCAGGCTGGCGGAGACCGGGGCGGGGGCGCTGGCCGAGATCGCCGCCGCCGTTCCCGATGCCGTGGTCCTCGACATCGGCCTCCCCGACATCGACGGGCTCGAGGTGTGCCGGCTCCTGCGCCGGGAGGGCAACCGCGTCCCCGTACTCATGCTCACGGCGCGCGACGCGGTCGCCGACCGGATCGACGGTCTCGACGCGGGCGCCGACGACTACCTGGTCAAGCCCTTCGACATCGACGAGCTGAAGGCGCGGCTGCGGGCGCTGCTGCGCCGCGCGGGCGGAGAAGGGGGGGCCGACGGGCTCGCCTTCGCCGAGCTCACCCTCGACTCCGGCCGGCACGGCGCCGTGGTGGGCGAGCGGTTCGTCGAGCTCACCCGCACCGAGTATCAGCTCCTCGAGCTCCTGCTCCTCAACCCCCGGCGGGTGCTCCCGCACGGGCTCATCTACGACCGCGTGTGGGGGTATGACTTCGGCCCCACGTCGAACGCGCTACGCGTGTACGTCGGGTATCTGCGCCGCAAGCTCGAGGAGGCGGGATCGCGGCCGCTGATCCACACCGTCAGGGGGGTCGGTTACGCGCTGCGGGAGCCCAACGAGTGAGCCTGCGCGCCCGGATCAGCGCCGCCGCGGGGATTGCCGTCGCCCTCGCCGTGATCGCCGTCGCGGTGAGCGCGTACGAGGGGACGCGTTCGAACCTGCTGGGACAGATAGATCAGTCGCTGCATGCCCTCACGCAGCAGGTTCTGATGCGGAGTGCGGGGCCGGGCCTAGGGCCGCCGCAATCGAACGGGGGCCAGGGAGCGTCCGGCGGGGGTGGTTTCAATCTCGGCGCGACCCCGGTCGGCGGCGGCCCGCCGCGTGGCGGGCAGAGCGTCGTGGGTAACTCGAGGTCCGCCGCGGGCACCGCGCCGCTGTTCCCGCGACGCATCCACTCGAGCGACTGCGACAACGGCTTCGGGCTCGACCTGCGCAGCGGCAGCTTCGGCGGTCCGACGGGGTTCTACGAGTTGATCACGCGGCGGGGCCACACGTGCCTGGCGAGCCAGGAGACCAAGACGATCCCCGTCGACGCTCACGCGCGGGCGCTCGCCGCGAGCGGGAACGGTCAGTACATCGCCGACACGTACATCGGCTCCCATCACCTGCGAATCCTCGTCACCGGCGTCGGGAATTACGGCGCACTGGCGGTGGCGCTGCCGCTCAGCGACGTCGACCAGACCCTCCACAGCCAGCTCCTCCTGCTCCTGGCCATCGGCGCCGCCGGGATCGTCCTCGCCGCCGGGCTGGGGATCCTCGTCGCCAGGACGGCGTTGACGCCGATCACCCGCTTCACCCGGCGCACCGAGGACGTCGCCACCGGCGCCGACCCCTCCCAGCGCCTCGAGGTGACCGGCCGCGATGAGCTCGCGAGACTGGCAGGGACGTTCAACAGCACGCTCGACGACCTAGAGCGCTCGGTCGAGTCCCAACGCAATCTCGTCGCCGACGCGAGCCACGAGCTCCGCACACCGATCGCCACGCTGCGGGCGAATCTCCAGCTCCTGCGCGAGGAGGAACGGCTCCCGCAGACCGACCGCGACGCCCTGCGCGAGGACATGATCTCGGAGCTCGACGAGCTCACGGGCCTGGTCGGAGACGTCGTCGAGCTGGCCCGCGGCCGCCAGCCGACGGCGGAGCTCCACGAGGTCCGGGTCGACCTCGTCGTCGGCGACCTCGTCGAGCGCGCCGGCCGCCGGGCCCCGAGACTGACCTTCGACGCCAGCCTCGAGCCCACGCTCGTGCGCGGCGAGGGCGACCGGATCGGCCGCGCGATCACCAACCTCCTCGACAACGCCCGCAAGTGGAGCCCCCCCGGCGGCGTCATCGAGGTCGAGCTGCGCTCGGGCACGCTGACGGTACGCGACTACGGGCCGGGCTTCCACGAGGAGGACCTGCCCTACGTCTTCGATCGCTTCCACCGCGCCAAGG
>JALYZL010000626.1 GCA_030948875.1 Actinomycetota bacterium | reverse complement strand
TGTCCTCTCGCGAGACGAGCGACTCGAGGCAGAGGCGGAGCAGCGGCTCGGTGTTGGACGGACGCACGTTGAAGTGCCAGTCGTCGTAGTCGATCGAGATCCCGTCGAGGCGATCCTCGCGGGCGTCGGCGTAGTGCTCGGCGATCTCCTCCATCTTGGCCTGTGGATCGTCCACCTCTGAGTTGATCTCGCCGGAGATGAAGTAGTGCGAGCGATACGGCTCCAGCAGCTCCGACAATCGCTTGCCCTCGACCGAGAGGAGCTCGAGCATGAGCAGCGCCGGGAGCGTCCCCGAGTCGGCGCAGTAAAAGTCGCGGAAGTAGTAGTGGCCCGAGACCTCGCCGCCGAAGACGGCGTGCTCGTCGCGCATCCGGGTCTTGAAGAACGCGTGGCCGACCCGGTTTCGCAGCGCCGTGCCTCCGGCCCGGTGCACGGTGTCGGGCACCGCGCGGCTCGCCCGCACGTCATAGAGGACGAGGGCGGGAGGTTCTTCTTTTCGGAGCATCGAATCGGCGAGCAGCGCGGTGAGGAAGTCGCCGTCGACAAAGTTCCCTCCGTCGTCGATGAAGAAGCAGCGGTCGGCGTCGCCGTCCCAGGCGATGCCGAGGTCGGCTTCCTCGTCGAGGACGCGGCGCATGATCAGCTCGCGGTTCTCGGGCAGGAGCGGATTGGGCTCGTGGTCGGGAAAGTTGCCGTCGGGCGTCCATGACGTCTCGACCAGGTCGAGGCCGAGTTGGCGGAGCAAGGGGCCGACCATCGGCCCGGCCATGCCGTTACCGCCGTCGACGACCACGCGCAGCGGCTTGACCACGGAGGGATCGATGAAACGCAGGACGGCCTGCTGGAACTCCTCGTAGACGTCGACCTCCTCGACCTGGCCGCCTCCCGGCGCGTCACCCAGACCCTCCTCGATGAGCCGGCGGACGTCCTGGATTCCGGCGTCGCCGGACAGGGCGATGGCACCGCACTTGACGAGCTTGGCGCCCGTGTACGGCTTCGGATTGTGCGAGGCCGTGCACATGAGCCCGCCATCCAGCTCGCGCGAGCCGACGAGGAAATAGAGCATCTCGGTTCCCACCATGCCCGCGTCGATGACATCGGCGCCCTCGCTCGTCATCCCGTCGCGGTAGCGCGCCGCCAGCGCCGGCGCGGTCAGGCGCATGTCGCGGCCGAGGCCGAGGCGCAGCTCGCTCGTCGGCTTGTCCTCGAGCTCGGCGATCACGCGGGCGAAGGCGCGTCCGATCAGCTCGGCGGCTTCCTCGTCGATGTCGCTGCCGTAGAGGCCGCGGATGTCATAGGCCTTGAAGATGTCGGGGGAGAGCGAGGGCATCGGCGGGCCATGCTACCCATCGTGGTTAGAGCACAGGCGTCCGATAGCGCACCGCGCCGCGCGCCACCGCCCAGCACTCGACGAGGTCATGGACGAGGAGGAAGGGCACGGCCCACGTGCCCGCTCCTGCCTCCCGCGCGCGCTTGCGGAGCTCGAGCAGGTGCTTGGTCAGGAGCAACCGCCGCAGCCAGCCAGGCGCGAGGAGCGCGAGCGCCGAGCGCCACATCAGGTAATGCCAGACGTTCCAGAACACGCCTCGCTCCAGCGTGCTCCGCAGCTGGGGATGATCGGAGAACTGCCGTACCACTCCGCTCCACCGCGCGGCGACGCGGAGCATGCCGCGCATGCCCAGGGGCTGGACGGCGTGGAAGACGACCGCGGCGGGAGCGAACACCGTCGGGCGGCCCGACTCGATCGCGCGCCACGCGAGGTCGGTGTCCTCGCCGCCGGGAGCGAGGCCGAAGCCCTCGTCGAAACCCCCGAGCGACTCGAGCAGGTCGCGCGGGTAAAAGATGTTGCAGGTCTCGTAATGGGGGCCGAGCCGGTCGACGCGGATCGTGCGCGAGAGGACGCCGTCGTGTATGAGCTCGGTGGGATCGGGCTCCGTGCGGCCCTGGACGATCGCCCCGGGCACCCCGGCGCAGATTGCGAGCGCGGAGGTTAGCCACTCGCGGTCGGCGACGCAGTCGTCGTCGGTGAAGGCGACAACCGGAGCGCGCGCGGCTCGCCAGCCGCTGTTGCGCCCGGCGCCCGGGCCGCGCGGGCGCTCGTGCCTGACCGTGCGCACGGTGAGACCGGGGCGGTTCGCCTCGGCGGCGATCACCGCCCTCGTCTCGGGGCCGGAGCCGTCCTCGATCACCACCACCTCGAAGGAGTCGGCGTCGAGGCGTTGGGCGCGGAGGCTGGCCAGCAGCTTGGTGAGGCGAGCCGGACGGTTCCAGGTCGAGACGACGACCGAGACGAGGGGGTCCGGCACGCAGCGCAGTCTATTGCGCTCTCGGGCGAGCGCGGCCGATGGACGCGGCTCACGGGCGGCTGGCGGCTCGCGCCGAACTGCTGTCTTTCGGGCCGGAGAGGTCGGACCAAAGGACAGCGGTTCGGGGCTCAGTCGCCGCGTCGGAGCCAACCGGCAACGCGCCTGCCCGTCTTCGGGTGAGCCCCCCACCGGCCCTCGCCACCGATACGATCGCAAAGGTGCTGCACACGACCAAGGATGCCGCCGCCGCGCTTGAAGCGAGCCCGGCGGAGGCGACGCTGGCGGCGGGCAGGAGCATTGACACGGGCGGGGCAACGCTGCGCTCGTACGCCGCCCGTGGGATGTTGCTCAACGGCGCCTTCGATGTCGGCCTGGCCCTACTCGGGCTGATCCGGGGAATCATCCTCGCGGCGCTGCTGACACGGTCGGCGTACGGGGTGTGGGGTGTGCTCGTGGTCTCGCTTGGCGTCCTCGCGCGGCTCAAGTACGTGGGCGTCAACGACAAGTACATCCAGCAGGAAGAGCCCGACCAGGAGCTTGCCTTTCAGAAGGCGTTCACGCTCGAGCTGCTGATGACCGCCGCGGCGCTCATCCCGATGGCCGCTGCGCTCCCGGTGGTGGCGGTCATCTACGGCCACTGGGAGCTCGTGGCCCCGGGGCTCGTGCTCCTGAGCGCGCTCGTGGCCGACGCGCTGCAGGCGCCGCTGTGGATCTACTACCGCCAGATGAACTTTGCGCGGCAGCGGTGGCTCGGGGCGGTCGAGCCCGTGGTCGGCTTCGTGGTCGCGATCGTGCTGGCGATCGCCGGCCTCGGCTACTGGGCGCTGGCCATCGGGGTGGTGGCGGGGGCGTGGGCCGGGGCAGTGGTCGCGCTCCTCACCTGCCCGTTCCCGCTGAAGTGGCGCTATGACCGGGGGGCGCTGCGCGTGTACGCGTCGTTCTCGGCGCCCATCTTCATCTCCACCGCGTCGGGCGTGGCGCTCGCCAACGGCGCCGTGATCGCCACCAACGCCCACCTGGGCCTGGCCGGCGTCGGCGTGGTGGCGCTTACCGCGAACATCACCGCCCTCACCGCGCGGCTCGACAGCATGATCAGCGGCACCCTGTATCCGGCCATCTGCGCGATGCAGGACAAGGTGGAATTGCTCCGCGAGTCGTTCGTGAAGTCCAACCGGCTCGCGCTCATGTGGGGGATGCCCTTCGGCGCCGCGGTGGCCCTGTTCGCCGGCGACCTCGTGATGTTCGTCATCGGCCAGAAGTGGCATGCGGGGATCGGCATGCTGGAGATCACCGGGATCGTCGCCGCCGCCAGCCAGATCGGCTTCAACTGGGATGACTACTTCTACGCCCGCGCCAAGACGGTGCCGATTGCGGTGGTCAACGTCGCCGCCGCGGTGACCACCCTCGGGCTCGGGATCCCCCTCATGCTTGCCCACGGCCTCACCGGCCTGGCCATCGGGATCGCCGCCGGCACCACCGTCGATCTCATCCTCCGCGCCTGGTACCTGTCGAGGCTCTTCGCCGGCTTCGCGCTCGTCCGCCACGCGCTGCGCGCGGTGCTCCCGACCCTCCCCGCGGTGGCGATCGTGCTCCTCATCCGCGCGCTCGAGAGCGGCACGCGGACGGCAGCGATGGCGGTGGCCGAGCTCGTCTTCTATGCCCTGGTCACGGTGTTGGCGACGTGGGTGCTCGAGCGGCGATTGCTGCGCGAGGCTGCCGGCTATCTGCTGAGCCGCCCGCGATAGCCTCACGCCCCGTGATCGCCCTCGGGGGAGAAACGGCGCCCAGTCGTGAGCCGGTCCGCTCCCTCCGGGTCGCGCTGCTCAGTCCCTGCTTCTGGCCGGAGGTGAGGCGGGGCGGCGAGCGCTTCACCCGCGAGCTCGCCGACGCCCTGCTCGCGCGCGGGCACCGTCCACAACTGATCACCAGCCACCCCGGCGCCCCTCGTCGCACGGTCGAGGAGGGCCTGCCGATCCTCCGCCTGCCGCGGCCTCCGAGCGGGCGGCGGCTGCGCCTGATGTTCGAGCCCTACGTGACTCACGTCCCGCTCAGCTATGCCGCGTTGCGCGTGGGCGACTACGACATCGCCCACGCCGTGTACCCGACCGACGCGCTCGCCGCCGCGCGCTGGCGCAAACGGACGGGACTCCCGGCCATCCTCTCCTATCTCGGTATCCCCACCCGCGCGTGGATGGCCGAGCAGCGACGGCGCGAGGTCCTCGGGCTCGCCCTGCGCGGGTGCGACGCCGTAGTCGCGCTCAGCCGTTACGCCGCCGACGCCTTCTCACAGGTCCTCGGCTACGAGGCTCCGGTGATCGCCCCCGGCGTCGATCTCGACGCGTTCCGGCCCGGCGCACAGCGCGCTCCGACGCCGACGATCATCTGCAGCGCCGCCGCGGAGGAGCCGCGCAAGCACGTCGCGCTCCTCGTCGGGGCG
>JALYZL010000602.1 GCA_030948875.1 Actinomycetota bacterium | reverse complement strand
TCGCTGTGCTTTCAGCTGCCGACGCTCGAGGTGCTCACCTCCGATCGTCACGCGCGTGCCCTGTACCTGTACCCGACCAAGGCGCTCGCGCAGGACCAGGCCAGGGCGCTCCACGCCTTCGGGATGGGCGCGGCGATCCGCCCGGCCATCTACGACGGGGACACGCCGCGTGAGGAGCGCTCCCAGGTCCGCAAGCGCAGCAACCTGGTCCTCACCAATCCCGACATGCTCCACGTCGGCATCCTCCCCAACCACGCGGCGTGGGGCGAGCTTTTCGCCAACCTCGCCTTCGTGGTGATCGACGAGGCCCACGTCTACCGTGGGGTGTTCGGCTCGCATGTCGCCAATGTCCTGCGGCGGCTGCGGCGCCTCGCCGCGCGCTACGGCACCGAGCCGCGCTTCCTGCTCGCGAGCGCAACGATCGCCAACCCCCTCGAGCTCGCCGAGCGGCTCACCGGATTGGCTGGTATCGCGGTGATCGAGACCGACGCGGCGCCCGCGCCCGAGCGCACCGTTGTGATGTGGAATCCGCCGCTCCTCGACGAGGCGCTCGGCACGCGCGCCTCAGTGCTCGCCGAGGCGGCCGAGCTCGTCGCGCGGCTCGTGCTCGCGGGAGCCCGAACCATCTGCTTCATGAAGTCACGCCGTGGGGTCGAGCTCATCCTCCGCCTCGCCGCCGACCGCCTGCGGAGCTCGGACCGGCCCGAGCTGGCGGACCGGATCGCCCCCTACCGCGCCGGCTACACGCCGCAGCAGCGCCGGGAGCTCGAGCGGCGGCTGGTGGCCGGCGAGCTGCTGGGGGTGATCGCCACCGACGCGCTCGAGCTCGGCATCGACATCGGTGCCCTCGACGCCGCCATCTGCGTCACCTTCCCCGGGACCGTCGCGAGCCTCCGCCAGCAATGGGGCCGGGCGGGGCGGCGCGGCCACGGCCTGGCGGTGTTCCTCGCGGGCGAGGACGCGCTCGACCAGTTCTTCTGCCGCCACCCCGACGAGTTCCTGGGCCGGCCGGTCGAGGCCGCGATCCTCGACCACGAGAGTCCGCAGATCTACGCCGAGCACCTCCTGTGCGCCGCCCACGAAGCACCGCTCTGTGACGAGGACGGTCTTGTGCTTGGGGCCGGATGGCGGGGGTATGCGGAAGAGCTCACGGCCTCGGGCATGCTCCGCGAGCGCGTGACGGGTTTCGTGCCCATGCGCGCAGACGACTATCCGGCGGCGCGCGTCTCGCTGCGGTCCGGCACGCCGGACTCGTTTGCGCTGATTGATGTGGAGTCGGGCGAGCTCATCGGCCAGATCGAAGCCGGCCGCGCCTATTCGACGGTGCACGAGGGCGCGGTCTATCTGCACCTCGGCCGCTCCTACCACGTGCTCGGACTCGATCTCGACGCGCGCCGGGTGCTGCTCGAGCCGTTCACCGGCAATTACTACACCCAGGCCAAGCGCGAGAGCTTCACCTGGGTCGAGCGGCTCATGGAGCGCCGCGACGTCCTCGGGGTGAGGCTGTCCTTCGGTGCCGTGGCCGTGTCGGAGACGGTGCTCGGCTACCAGCGCAAGGGGCTTCAGGACCACGAGGTGATCGACTTCACCGCCCTCGATCTCCCCACCGTGGAGTTCTCGACGCGGGCCCTGTGGTTTGAGCTCGACGAGGTGGTGGCCGGCGAGCCGTTCCCTCCCGAGGTGTTGCTCGGCGCGCTCCACGCTCTCGAGCACGCGCAGATCGCCGTGCTGCCGTTGATCGCGATGTGCGACCGCTGGGACATCGGCGGCCTGTCCACCAACGCCCATCCCCAGACCGGAGGGCCGACGATCTTCATCTATGACGGGCACCCCGGCGGGATCGGGATCACTCGGCGCGGATTCGACGAGTTCGAGCGGCTCGTCGACGACGCCCGGCGGCTGATCCGCGAGTGTCCATGCGCGTCCGGATGCCCATCGTGCGTGCAGTCGCCCAAGTGCGGGAATCTGAACGAGCCGCTGTCCAAGCGCGGAGCGCTCGAGCTGCTGAGGCGGCTGGGGTAGGGGCTGGCGCGGGACCGCTCGCGTGTTTCGTGCGACGGTCGCCGTGGCTTGCTGTCGACGCTCTGACGATGCAGAGCCACACGATCTGTATCCAGATGGCGACGCTGGTCCGTTGCGAGCTGCCCTTCACGAGCTTGGCGCCGAGTCGAGTTCGGTGTCCTGGGATGATCCGGGAGTTCCGTGGGGGTCGTTCTCCCATGTCGTCGTGAGCAGCACCTGGGACAGCGTCGATCGCCCGATCGAGTATCTGGCGTGGGCGAGGTCGGTGTCGGCGGTGTCGAGGCTGATCAACTCGGCGACGGTCATCGAGTGGAACCTCGACAAGGTGCATCAGCGGGAGCTCGCCGATGCTGGTGTACCGGTCATCCCGACAACCTGGGTGGCGCCTGGTGACCCGTGGGAGCCGCCTGCAGCCTCAGAGTTCGTTGTCAAGCCGTCGGTCTCGGCCGGCGGGCGAGCCACGGCGCGCTACGCCAGGGACGATGCCGCTGGCCTCGCACATGTGCGACAGCTGCAGGGTAGAGGCCAGACGGTCATGGTGCAGGAGTATCTCTCCGCGATCGACGAGGAGGGCGAGCTAGACGCGATCTTCTTTGGCGGCCAGTTCAGCCACGCCGTGCTGAAGAAGCCTGCCTTGCGAGTCGGGGAGGGCACCGTCGAGCGGGCTTGGACGCGGATGGCGTGGGCAGGTCTGGCCTCCCCCGGTGCACGGCAGCTCGCTGTGGCCGAGAAAGCGGTGGCGGCTATCTCGGATCGTCTGGGGGAGATGCCCGCTTACAGCCGGATCGATCTGATCAATGGGGCCGCAGGAGATCCGCTCGTGCTCGAGGCGGAGCTGATAGATCCGTATCTGTCTCTGGACATCGAGCCAGCGGCGGCCGTCAGGCTGGGCCAGGATGGTGATCGATCCGTGACCCTGTGATCCTCCGCGCGGGCCACTAGCCTGGGGTGCGACGTGGGCGGCGCTACGGATCAGGGCCAACGGCTCCTCAGCGGCGACCGGGTTGGCAGCGAAGGAACCGTCGCGGTGGAAGGTTCCCTCGCGCGAATGTGGTGCAGACAACCGGCCCGGGTCACCCCGCAGGTCATTCCCGGTGACGTAGAGAACGTCTACGTGGGGACGGCAAGGCCGGTGAAGCGCTGCCAGCGCCTCGAGCTGCAAATCGTCAGGCCGATCACTGCAGACGGCAACGACGTCGATGTCGCTGATCTCGGCTTGAAAGTCCCCGAGCGCGACCGAGCCCGTGACGTACGCAGCTTGGACGAGCCCTGGAACCGCTGCGTCTACGTCGGTGAGGTACGTGGCAACGCGTCGCTCAACGACATCCGGCATCTCCATAAGCACAGTTTGGACGGTCCCCCGCTCCTCGATCACCACCCCGACCATCCTCGACCAGCCCGTGAGCCGCAGCCACGGCTGAGGATCGACGCTCCGCTCCGGGGCGTCCACGCAGGCCGAAGACGCCCCCTTTGGACGCCGATTCCCTAGCATGGGGATCCGCTACGGGAGCCCAACATCTTAGGAGCAGACGATGCCAGCAAAGGGCAGCGCAGAATGGAAAGGCGATCTCAAGTCGGGCGGTGGGACGTTCATTGCGGGCGACAGCATCGAGGGGGAGTACTCGTTCAAGTCGCGCTTCGAGGATGGCCCGGGAGCGAATCCCGAGCAGCTGATCGCCGCTGCCCACGCGGCGTGCTTCTCGATGGCGCTCGCGGGCGCGCTCGGCGACGCCGGCACCCCGGCGGAGTCGGTGACCACGAACGCAACCGTGACCCTCCGCTTTGTCGACGGAGCCCCGACGATCACTGCGGTCGCGCTCAGGACGGTGGGCAGCGTCCCCGGCATCGACGAGGCTACCTTCAAGGCTGCCGCGCAGGGAGCGAAGGAGGGCTGCCCGGTGAGCCGTGCTCTGGCTGCCGTACCGGAGATCACCCTTGACGCCTCGCTCGCCTGACTCAGCTTGCTCTTAGGCCAACCGATCGCGTCGTTGCGGCGGGGTCTGCCGTGAACGGGCCGTGAAACGGGCACAGCCGCTTGCTCGTACTCTCTCGGGTCCGATCGTGTGGTTCGTTCTAATGGAGGTTGTGACATGAATGCACCCGTCAAGGCCCGTCAGGAGTTGCCTCACGTCGTTCGCTTCTCTCCGCGGGAGATCAGGAACGCGGTCCGCGAGGTCGAGGGGTTCAATGCCAAGCTTGCGCTTGTCATCACACGCAGCGTGGGCACGATGGCATGCGCCTACGTCTTCGCGGCGATCGCGCTGATCAGCCTGCCAGCCGCGCTTAGCTCCGGGCAGGTGATCATTATCGTCGCGTGGATCGCGCAGACGTTCCTGCAGCTGGTGCTCCTCTCGATCATCATGGTGGGGCAGACGGTGCAGTCGGCTTCCTCGGACGCGCGGGCAGCGAAGGAGTTCGTCGACACCGAGACGATCCTCGACCGCCTCGACGCTAACACCGCAGGCGGCATCAGAGATGTCCTCGACGCAATCCATGCCATCAGCAGGCCTGCGGGCGCGACGCCGACGACCGCGGCTCCGCCCAGCCCATCGAATTGACGAGCCTGATTCGGCGACCGCGAACTGAGGTACCAACCGTGAGATGAAACGGGTAGCTCGTGGCCCGCGCTCCTGGGCGGCGGCTTCCCACGTCGGGACTCATCGCAAGGTGGGTTTGATTCGTTTACGGCGGCCGGCGCCCCAGGTGGGTTCCTGGTGGCAGAAGGTGTAGAGGGTGGCCGAGTGTGCGGCTCAGTTGCTCGCTTCGAGCCCAGCGCGCCACGAGTCATCGGTAGGCTCCAGCCATGAGTGAGAACTTCCGCATCGAGCGCGGCTGGATCTTCGTCAACGGCAGCCGTCAGGACGACGGCTCGATCGAGCTCGGTACTGGCGGCGAGATGCGCTTCAGCCCGTTCGACGCGATGTCACAGCGCGAGGTCGCGCACATCACCTGGGGCCACATCCTCAAGGCGTCGGTGCAGCGGCTCGCCTTCTGGCGCCGCTAGCCTCCTTCGGGCATCGCATCGCCGTTCTCGTCCAGCCCGTGCATCAAAGCGAGCCTAGGGAATGGGCTTCCGCTAGGGCATCGACCGCTTCCTCACTCCCGTCTCGCACCGGGTAGGGGCCTGAACCCGAGCTTCCCCGAGGATCAAGACCCGGCGTCTGGATGCGTCGACTCACAACTTCGACGCTTGCCCGGCATCATTGCCTGGCTTCCAGCCTGCGCACCCGCTTGTCGAGTTCCATGACGATCCGCTCGAGGCTCGCGCCTTCGAGCGACGTCGGAGCACCGCTTCCGCATTCGCAGGCGGACGTGGAGTCGGTTGCACATTCACACCCGCTTGCGACGGCGGTGTTGCTCACAACGGTCGGAATACCACACTGGCACGGCATCTAGTCACCTCGAAGAATCAATCTCGTTTAGCGATTCGCGGACGTCGGCGGGGGGCGAGGCGGCGCGATTCTCCCTCGCCTTGGCGGGGGTCTCCTCATTATATGTCTTTGACATCTAGCGTCAAGTCGATGGAAGGCGTCCGGGCGCTCTCGCTCTCGATCGCGGTCGCCTGTCGATCGAAGCAGAAGCTAGGTCTGGTGTCAGCACCGAGCCGCCGAGCGGGCCATGGCGCAGGCGTTCCCGGAGCGGTGGCGGGAGGACCAGAGCAAGGCCCGCCGGCCGCCGAGTAGTTGGGGGATGTGATCCCAGGGCAGGGAGCGACCGCCCCAGCGCACCGGGTGGGAGAGCAGCTGCATGAGAGGGGTCTCGTGGCAGAACAATCCCCGGGGGGCGAGCACGCGTGCGATCTCGCTCATCGCCTCTGCGGGGTGGCTGATGTGGTAGCACGTGCCGAAGTCGATGACGACGTCGAACGTCTCATCGGGAAATGGGAGCGCGCGTACGTCAGCGCGAATGAGCTCGACGTCGATGTCCGTGGAGTTAGCAGTGGCCTCGACTAGCAGCGAGTCGTCGATGTCTATGCCGACGAGCCGGCTGGGATGGCAGAGCCGCCTGATCGCCGGCAGGGCGATCCCGCGACCGCACCCGATCTCCAGAATTCGCGCGCCGGGGTGAATCCCGAGCACATGGACAAAGACGGGAACCTCGAGGTGCTCCTGACGTGCGTTCCGCCCATCCTCGTTGGGGAACGGTTGATAGTCCGCTTCGTACGTCGTCTTGCGGGTGTTCATTCGACGCTCCTTATCGATCGCTGGTCGATAAGGAGCCTACCAGCTTGTAGACCGTCGGTCAATAGCCAACAGACGGAGCCGCAACCGGATTCGCGAGATTCTCAACGCCCTGTAGTCGGTGCCTGGACGAATCTGGACCGCCGTGCACTCTGGGCCAACGCTGTCGCGCTCTTCCCGTTCAAGCTCTGGAGCGGTCTGTGCCGACCGAGACGCGGCCGTGATCGTCGACAATGACGCACAGTGTTCGTGTTGGGCATGAGATGGCGGTAATTGCCGCGCCCGTGTCTACTTTGTGGGTCTGCCAGTTCCGTCCGGATCCTGCGGGATCGCGCGTCGTCCAGACGGTTGATGAGCCAGCGACGGCGCACATGTCGATGGTGGGGCAGGACACCGAGCCGGATGAGTCCTTTCCCGGGAGCGGCGTGTGATGCCAGCTACTCGCGCGCCCGGTTGGATGCCGTGAGAAGACGACGCCACCGTCGGTGGCCACGCAAAGCGATCCCGCAAGACAGGAGATTCCCGTGAAACCGCTGGCGCCGTTGCCTAAGTCGTTGACGTTGACGAAGCTCCACGGGTGTTGACCAAGCGGATCGCGAGAGGCCATGACGTCTCCGCGGTCGTCAACCGCGACGCACTGCGGAGCCGTGGTGCATGAGATGCCGGTCAAGCTCGCGTTGTCGTCGGAATATTGCGGTTGGTAGCGGTCGATCGTCAGATCTCGTCGCCACCCGTGCGCGGCGCTCGGATGTGAGCTGGTGGACACAGTGCTGCCACCGACTGACGCGCACAGGCGGCCCGACGCGCAGGAGATGGGCCCGCCCGTGTCAAGTGCTACCGCTCGCCAAGCGCGGCGATCGGGGCGACTTGCCACAAGCCCGCGACCCCCCCTCGTGGATGCGCAGAGGTTGTCGGCCTGGCACATTCCCTCAGTGGCCACGCAGGAGCCGTCGGGCAGGCACGAAACACCACCGAACGGCTGGCCGGGGCCGAAGTCGAACGTGCTCCTGCCCAGGGTAACCAGGCGCCACCTCCCTGGATTCCTCGCCGGGTTGGTCGATGAGACAACATTCCCAGCGTTGTCCACCGCCACGCAAAGCCGGACCGTCGGACAGCTGAGGTCGGTGAATGACGTGATGCCCCACGTCGGCGTGATCGTCACCGCGCCGAAGTCGCGGCTCGGACGCCGGGATACGACCGCCCGGCCCGCGATATCGACCGCGACGCACAGCGATGCAGCGGGACAGGCCACCCCGCAAAAACGCGGCCGGCCCGAAATGCTGACTCTCTGGCTCGACCGTTCTCTTCGACCACCGCCGGGACGGGTCCCCCGGCGTGGTGCTGGTCAAGGCGACTCCTCCGCCGTCGACCACGACACACAGATGAGCCGACGAGCACGCCACCCCGGTCACGTACGGCGTTCCGGCGTGCTGACCGACGCGGTCGATGAAGTGAACATGCCATCGCGAGTCGCGGCGAGCCGGACGCTGCTCGGTGAGGACATTCCCGCCATCGTCCACCGCGGCGCAGAACCGGACCGAGGGGCACGAGATACCGGCCAGGAAGCCATCGGCGCCGTCGATACGTCGCCGATGCCAGCTGCGCGCCCCGCTCAACGGGTCCGTCGAGACGAAAACGTTGCCCCCGCCGACGACAACACACAGACGCTCAGACGGGCAGGCAACGCTATAGATGCTGGTCTGAGCACCCCGAAGGTCAAGCGGACCAACTCGCCACGGCCGCCGTCGCGCTGTGGGATGGGCCGAAGCCAACACGTAGCCTTCCGCGTCCATGACCACGCACAGGCGCCGGCTCGGACACGAGATAGCGCTGAGGCTCCGTCGCCCGTCGACATCGATCGAGTGCCACGCACTGGCGCCGCCCGTCGGCCTCGTCGATATGACCACGTGGCCTCCTTTGTCAGCCAGCGCGCAAAACGAAACGTCGGGGCACGAGACGCCGCTCAGACCGCCACCTCGAGCATCGATGGGCGTTGGATGCCACGCTTTCCACCCGCCGGTCGGCGCAGACGACGTGACCACGTGCGCGGGTCCACCGCCAGACACTGGGTCACCCGAATCGATCGCCACACACAGCGATACCGACGGGCACGACACGGCGGTCAAAGTCGTGGACCGCCCGAACGGTGGCTGGCGATCGACTACACGCGGGGTCGTCCAAGACCACACCGCGCCCGCCGCAGTAGGAAACGACAACCCTACGAAAACAGCCAGCATCAGGCCCGAGCGCAACCAACCACGACCGCACACAGCCACGCGGACCCACCCGCCACCCCCCTCACCGATCTCCTCCGACACTGCATGCCTCACGTGATCACCATAACGATGGCTAGCCATGCTCAGAGAACCTCCGCTGCTGCATGGCGATCGAAGTGGAAGGGGCGCTTCCGACCGAGCTCAGGAAAAGCTCCGGCTTCGCGATACCGTGAATCATGGCGATCCCGAGGAAGAACAAGCTGACCGTCAAGAAGGGTCGCGTAGGGAAGACTCAGAATTGGCGTTCCACGCCGGGCGCTGAGGTACTGGCCGGGACCGATGTCGTGTTCGAGCGCCGACGTCCGGGAAAGGGCTATCGGCATGTCCTCAACAAGACCGATATCGAGCGATTCATCGCCCTGCTGCCGGACTGGGAGGAGGTTTCTCATGGACTCGAGGCGATCGTGCTCTTGCCCGGAAGGGACGATGTCGAGGGGGTGTACGTCTCGCCGTGGGTCGGGATCTACGCGTGGTCTCGTGCGCTGTGGTGGCTCTACGACGCCAGCCACTTTGAGAATCCGCGGGAGAGCATCACTCGGCTCGGTGTCCCCTTTGAGCCCCTCGACGGCGGCTTCGTGGCGAAGTGGACCGATGAGACGGTCCGGGCATACCAGTTGCTCGACGTACTCGTCCACGAACTCGGGCACCATCACGACCGGATGAGCACTCGGGGGAAGCTCCGATCAGCTCGCGGCGAGCGTTATGCCGAGGAATACGCGCGGCGCTACTCCGACCACATCTGGGAGGCGTACTGCATCGAGTTCGACCTCGTGATCCCCCCGACGAGCGCGTAGACCTGGCGTTACCTGGCGATGCCCCAAGCACGCCTGCCTCTTCATCGAGCACGAATCGATCGAGACCTACTCGAACGGTGTCCGCCACGTGAGCATCCCCGATCCGGACGGGAACGCGATCGCCTGCGCCGAGCCCCCCGATCGCCGTGAGCCTAGCCGGGAGAAAGCGTGTTGACGTAAGTCCAGATGCGGCCGTTCTTGGTTCCGTATGCCCAGAGCCCCGTGTGCGTCACGCGACCTTGTTTCATGGAGCCATCGACGTTGGCTACCACCGTCCCACCCTCGTGCGCGACGAACAACACGAATCCGGGCAAGAACGCCCGCCACCAATGCTTGCCACCGTCGGTCGTGAGGTCGATCACGCTGTCAGGTGCCACGCCACCCCACGCGAAAGCGATCCTGTCGCTCGCCACGCCCATCTCGCCGACGCCGAGACCGCCTTGCGCGGCGTCGATGTGAAACGCGGGGCCATCCACTCTCCACGTCTTGCCACCATCAATGGTCGTTGCCGGGTAGGTGCCGCTAGTGATGAATGCAAGCGCGTAGCCATGCCGGGAGTCGGCGAACACCCGGGTCGTGCTGTGCGGTGGTAGAGCATGGATCTTGAACGCAGCAGGTTGAACAACGGTCCCGAGCGGCACCCGGCCTCCCGACTGGCTCGTCGAAATACGCATAGCGGCCACCGAGGGCGGCATCCAGGTCCTGGACGCCGCAGCCTTGACCGCCTGCCTCGGTCCTGGCTTGGGGGCCGATCCGCACGCAGCGACTCCGGTCGAGCCGATGACCAACACAATCACCGCAAGCATGGCGGGCGTGTCCGAGCTCATGCGTCATCGTCCCACAACTTGCACGGCCTATCAGCCGGGACCGACTTGCGCCGGCTGTCCGTTCGTCCCGCGCCGCGAATCGGTTGCTTTGGAGCTCTGGGTGTCGTGTTCGCGTTACGCGGTACGGTCAGCGGCGTGAGGCGAATGAGGTGGTGTATTGGCGTGGATGCTGTCCGGTTCTGGGGGGTTGCGGCGACCGTGCTCGCTGCGCTCGTCGTTCCCGCGGCGGC
>JALYZL010000597.1 GCA_030948875.1 Actinomycetota bacterium | reverse complement strand
CGTTGCTCGAAGAGGGCCTGGCTCATCTGGGAGCGTCCGGCGTTGTGCACGCAGACGAAGAGGACGGCGCTCATCGCTGTCCCCCATGTGGGAGGGTTGCCGCAGCGACCGAGCTCGTGTCGCGCTCGTCGTCTTGGTGGGGGAGCACGACGGTGGCGGCCTCGGTGGCTGTGACGCTCGGATATAGAGCGCGGATCGCGAGGAGCGCGACGCCTCCGCCGAACGTCTGGGCGATTCCGAAGGCGGGTACCGACGCGGGGGCGATCCCGGCGAAGGTGTCGGAGAACATGCGCCCGATGGTGATCGCGGGGTTGGCGAAGCTGGCGGAGCTGGTGAAGAAGTAGGCGGCGCCGATGTAGGCGCCGACCGCGGCCGGCGCTGTCCCTCCCCGGTGGCTGCGTGCGAGGGAGAAGATGACAAGGAGCAATCCGAGCGTCGCGATGATCTCGGCGAAGAGGTGCGCGGCGCTCGCGCGGTGATGGGTGGAGATGCTGATCGCGGCCTTGGCGAACATGCCGTTGGCGGCGATCGCCCCGAGCACGCAGCCGGTGACCTGAGCCGGGAGGTAGGCGATGGCGTCACGCCAGCCGATCCCGCCGAAGCTCGCGTCGACGAATGACACGACAGGGTTGAAGTGCCCGCCGGAAACGGGCCCGAACATCAGGATGATCGTGTAGAGCCCGGCGGCGGTCGCGGCCGCGTTCTCGAACAGCTCGAGCCCTGTGTCGCGCGGCGAGAGCTGCTCGGCCGCGATCCCGGAGCCGATGACGAGCGCGGCGAGGAACGCTGAGCCGAGGAGCTCGGCGAGTAGTCGGCGTGAGAGCGGTGGCGTGGTCATGGTCCCGGAAGCGGGGTTCGATCTCTCTGCGCGGCGTGCAGTAGCGAGCGCCAGTCTAAAGATTGACAAGCGTCGCTTCAATCGGTATTTGTATATCGATGGCTATCGATGTGGAACTGACCCCAGACCAAGCGCGCTGCTGGCGAGCGTTGCTGCGAGCCGGTTGCGTATCCCGATGTCGAGCGCGAGCAGGCTGTCCGCATGGCGCACGTTGCCAGAGCGCTTGGGGACCCCGTCCGCGTGCAGCTCGTGGATGTGCTGCGTAAGCACGCGGTCTCCCACCACCTCACGGTGCTGCGTGAAGCCCGGATCCTCGGCTCCGAACGGCAGGGTTTGTGGGCCTATTACTTCGTGATCCCGACGCGCTGAAGGAGCTATCTGGATGGCTGAGCTAGAGAACATCTGCGCCCCCCCCGCACAGGAAGATCGCGGACTTCGGCGTGAGCCCCGAGCTGCTGCGCAGGGAGAGGGTATGGTGGGATGGGCTGATGCTTGTCGCCGTGACCGACCATGCGGCCGAGCGGTTCCGCCAGCGCGTGCGCGGCACCCTCGACGCCAAGACTGAGATCGCATCGCGAGTGGTACGCGCCCACGGTGCCGGCCGCTTCGAGCCGGGCGAGGGCGGTAGCGTCCTCGTACGCGACGTCGAGCGCCGTGACCTGATCTACGTGTGCCGTCCCGAGGGGAGCGAGCTCGTGGTCGTAACGCTGTGGGAGGCCGGCGAGGACGCGGCGGTCCCCAAGCGCTTCACCGATGCCCTACATCGCGACGACCACCGGGTCGCCGATACCGTCAAGCGGCCTTGAGCGCGGCCTCGAGCTTGACCTCAGCCGGGTGTCCCGGCCCGCAGGCGAAGAGGTCGTCGGCGAGGCGGCTCGCGGTCACCTGCTCCCAACGTCCGCTCGCGACCAGCGCGCGACACAGGCGCTCGACGTCATCGAGGGCTTCCTGGGCTGCCACATCCTCGACGACCTTGGAGCTGAAGATGAGGTTGTCCGCGGCAGCGCGGATTCGGTCCTGCTCGCCGTCGAGCAGCTTGCTCGGGCCCAGTTCGTTGAGGGTCTGCATGACTCGCCGATAGGCATGGGTACGTTCGGGACTCATTTGGACTCCTTGGCGGGTGAGGCTACGCGCCTATGATGTCGACCGGCGAGACACACGCCTTTAGCCCAGTGTCCAGAGTTCTCCTCGACCGGTTGTACGTAACGCACACCGGCGCCGGTGGAATCGCGGTCGGTCACCGGAACGACACAACCTCGCCGGGCCAACGCGATAGCAAGTCCTGAGTGATGGCGATTTCGGCGGCGAGACGCCAGCCCGCGACGCCGGCCGCGGTCTATTCGCGTGCCCACGAGCAGGTCACCAAGCGCTTTCCGCTGCTCGGCACCCAGCCGTTCATGCCCCTGCCCGCGCCGCGCGGGCAATGGCCGTACCGACTCGAGCTCGCCGATGTCCTCCCCCCCGCGACGACCCGAGCGATCGAGCAGGCCGGGCACCTGCGCTTCCACAGTGTCGGCGACAGTGGCGGGGTGCCGGATCCGGCGCCTCAGCACGCAGTCGCGGCGGCAATGGCGGCCGAGCTCGGCGGCCCCGACCCGGCGCGCTTCTTCTACCACCTCGGTGACGTCGTCTACGGATACGGCGAGGAAGCCGGTTACCGGGCGCAGTTCATCGATCCCTACGCCGATTATCACGCGCCGATCTTCGCCGTCCCCGGCAACCACGACGGCGACCTCGAGCCCGGCTCGGGAGCGCGCTCGCTCGAGGCCTTCGTCGGACACTTCTGCGCCCCGACTCAGGTCCGGACGGCGTCCCGACGGGAGATCTGCCAGCCGAACGTGTACTGGACGCTGCGACACCGGTGGGTGACCATCGTCGGCCTGTACAGCAACGTTCCCGACGGCGGCCGGATCGGCGAGGAACAGATCGAGTGGCTGGTGGGAGAGCTGACCGATGCTCCCCGAGATGCCGTCCTCATCCTCGCGCTCCACCACTGCCTATATTCCACCGACGAGATTCACGGCTCCAACCTGGCGCTGGCGGACGTGCTCGACGGCGCCTTCGCGCGGGCGCGCCGGGCGCCCGACGCCGTGTTCTCAGGCCACGTCCACAGCTATCAGCGCTTCTCGCGCATGTATGGCGACCGGGTGATCCCCCACGTGGTCGCGGGCACCGGCGGCGTCAACAATCTCCAGGAGATCGCTCCCGGCGTCCCCGATCTTCCCGCCTCGTTCTCGCGACTTCTGGGCGTGACCCTCGAGGCTTATCAGGACACGAGCTGGGGCTACCTAACCGTGACCTGCGGTCCCGGCGGGGCCGAGGTGAGCTACCACACCGCAGAGCGAGGGGTGGCGACGCCGCTGGACTCCTTCTCGATTGGCTTGGCGTGAGGAGCGCTAGCGGCCGGTGGGACGGTGCGCGGCTCCGCGCTTGTAGCCGGCGGAGCGTCCCGGTGCGCCGCCTCCGCCGCCCCGTGCCGCACCGTGGACCGGCGGCGGCGTCCGGCGAATGAGTAGGCGCAGCGCGCGGTCGTGCTCACTGTCATCGGTGCGCTCGGTCAACGCGCTCGGGGGAAAGGTGCGTAACACCGGGCCGCGGTTAGGATCCATGATCGCCACTACAACCTTCGAATCACTCGGCGTGTCAAACACGATCCCGTCGAGCGCGAGCCCGGTGCCCACTACCTTCACGAGCTCGCCTGGACTGGCTGACTCCATGGACTGAGCTTACTGCGAGCCCGCGTGCGGGCCGTCCTCGGCGTGGTCGCCGGTCGAGCGCGAGTCGTGCTCGAGCTCGACGCCGTGCAGCCGCTCGAGGGTGTGGGTGAGCCGGTCGATGGCGTCGGTGACATCATCGCGATCGGCCTTGTTCTCGAGGGCGATCCGGATCCCCGCCATCTCGCGGGCGAGGAACTCGGTGTCGGCCAGCGAGCGGGTGTTCATCTCGCGGTCGCGCTCAATCTCCTCGCGCTCGCGGTCGGCCTGCCGGTTCTGGGCCAGGAGGATCAGCGGAGCCGCGTAGGCGGCCTGGGTCGAGAAAGCCAGGTTGAGAAGGATGAAGGGATATGGGTCCCATCGCCCGACGGCCGCCGTGATGTTGAGCACGATCCACAGGAACACGAGACCTGTCTGAGCCGCCAGATAGCGACCCGTCCCCAGGAAGCGTGCCATGCGCTCGGCGTAGCGCGCGAAGGCATCCGGGTCATAGGAGGGGCCGCCGGGGGAGCCGCGGGGCTTTCCCAGATTGTCGTTTCGAGCCATCAGGTGGCGTGGCGCGCGACGCGCCAGTTCGGGGGCAGTACACGATCGAGCACGTCGTCGATGGTCACCGCGCCGACGAGGCGCTTGGCCGCGTCGGTGACAGGAATGGCCACCACGTCGTAAGCCGCGAGGCGCTCGGCCACCTCGCGGTCGCTGGCGTCGACATCGATCGCCTCCCAGTCCTCGTCCAGGCAGCGTCCGACGGGCTTACTCGGGGCCTCGCGCAGTAGTCGCTGCACGCCCACTACTCCCAAGTAGCGCCCGGTCGGGGTCTCCAGCGGTGGCTGGCACACGAAGACCTGGGAGGCGACCGGGACCGGCAGGTCCGGGTCACGTATGCGAGCGAGGGCCTCGGAAACGGTGGCCTGGGAGCCGAGGATGATGGGCTCGGGCGTCATCAGCCCGCCCGCGGTATCCGGCGCATAGGTCAGCAACCGGCGCACGGGCTCGGCCTCGTCGGGGTCCATCGCGCCCAGCAGCTCGGCCTGGCGCGTGGCCGAGAACTCGGCCAGCAGGTCGGCCGCGTCGTCGGCCTCCATCTCGTCGAGCACGCGGCCCAGGCGCGTGCGGTCGAGGCCCTCGATGAGGCGCACCTGCTCGTCCTCGGACAGCTCCTCGAGGAGATCGGCCAGGCGCTCGTCCTCGAGCGCCGAGGCAAGCACGCGCCGGCGGGTCAGGGGCATGCTGCGAATCGCGGCCGCCATCTCGGCGGGGTGAAGCCCCCCGAGCGCCGCTGCCTCGCGGTCGATCGGGCGCTCGTCGGCGAACAACTCCCCGGCCTCGCTCCAGTCGATCACCCTCGGCCCCCGTCGCCGCCCGGGCAAGCCGCGGTGGCCGAGCGCGACGGTCGCCACCTCCCACGCGAAGGGCTCAGGGGCCGGGGTGAGCCCGATGTCGACCACGCGGCCTTCTCTGATCCGGCTCCCGATTAGCTCGCCGAACGCGAGATGCTCGCCGGCTCGCAGCTCGAACTGCCGCATGTTGATCGACCCGCGACGGAGCCGGACACCTTCGGCGTCGATCTCCCCGACTCTGCCGGCGCCGACGAAGACGTGCCGGCGCTGCACGGCGACGACGAAGCCGATGACGCGCGGCGGTCGCCCGCCCGAGCCCAGCACCACATCGACGACGCGGCCCACATCGGCGCCGTCTGCCCCGACGAGCGAACGCCGGACGAGCCGCGAGACGTAGACGATACGGTCGGGCATTGGCCTAAGCGTAGACCTTCGGCTATGCGCCGGAGGGGCCGCACGCGTCGTTGTCGATGGCGACGAGGAGCGCGTCGACGACTTCGCCGTCGAACTTCGTCCCGGCACCATTACACAGTTCGGTGCGCGCTGCCCGAGAGCCGAGCGAAGGCCGGTAGGTGCGATCGTCGGTCATCGCCTCGTAGGCCTCCGCCACCGCGAGGATGCGGGCCGCGGCGCTACGAACTCCAACCTCGCCATCAAACAAACCGCGGGCGCCGGCGGCTCGGTGACGATCGACGGGGCGGGCCTCACCCCGGCCTTCGACCCCTGGGCCCGTCGGTAGCCATCAACGTAACCGGCGCCACGTTAAGCGCCGCCGGCGTCAACCCAACCACGCTGGCTATCCGTTCGCGGGGCTGCTCGGCATCGTGCCAGCGGGCCAGCGCGGGCGCCTCGAGGTGAGGATCGTCCTTGGTCAGCTCTGGAGCCACCAGGAAATCGGGACCGCCAGCGTGGCTCTCACCAACGCGCGCACCGCGCAGCGGCGGTTCTTGAGCGTCTTCAACGGCGCCTGAGCGCGGCGCCCGCGCTGGCGGCGGGCGTGGTGGGCGCGGCGGGACGCGCGGTTTCCTGCTCGAGCCGGACGATGGCGGCCAGGAAGCGCCGGCGCAGCCACGGCGCCGCCACGACGAGGAGGACGCGGTCGAGCGGGCTCGCCGCGAGGACCGAGGCGGTGAGCGTCACGTCGGTCCCCTCCGGGATCGGCGTCAACGCCCAAGTCACCCGCGCGACCGTGCGCCGGCCGACCGCCGCGGTGCCGACGAGGCGCGAGGCGTCCTCGTGGACCTCGAGCCGCGTGCGCGCGTGGCGGTGTAGGCCCCACGGCCCGCGAATGATGATCTCCCCGCCCGTGCGCAACTGCACGGGACCGTGGAGTCGGACGATCGAGACGAAGCGGTCGGTGAGCAGCCAATGGTTGTCGAGCGTGGCGAGGAACCCGTAGACGCTCTCCGGCGGCACGCGAACCTCTTTGCGCGCGCTGATGATGCGCGGGCGCTCGCTGCGCGGGTGCGCCGGCGCGCTGCGATGTGGATTTACCGTCTCGAGGGTCATCTCGGCGTTCGAAGACTATTCGCAGCGAAGGGCGGGGCTGGATGTGTGTGGGGCGGTTCTTCGCGTGTCGGGGCGTGCTGGCGGCCTATAGCGAAGCCGTCACACCCGGCACCAACTGGTCACCCTTCTCAAGAGCCGTGGCGAGAAAGGGCCCGAGGTTCGCTCATTCGCCACGGCTGGGTCGGCCGGCACGCGCGTGGCGGTCCGGCGCGGCCCGCGGCTATCGTCACCACATGCCCGAACCCGACACCGCCATGTACGCCACCATCCACCACGACCTGGGCTCGGACTCGGTGGCGGTGGAGGAGCCGCTGGAGATTAGGGTCGATGGCGCCCCCTTGGCGGTGACGATGCGGACGCCGGGGCAGGATGAGGAGCTGGCGCTTGGCTTCCTCTATGGCGAGGGGCTGATCGACGGTCCTCGCGCTGCAGGCCTGACCGAGGATCTCGCGAAGAACGCGATCGAGGTGGCGGGGCCGCTGGTGCGCGATCCCGGTGCGCGGCGCTTCTACACGACTTCCTCGTGCGGGGTGTGCGGCAAGGGCGCCATCGACGAGGTGGCGGTTCACAGCGCACCGCTGCCTGCGGGTCCGCGCCTCGAGCGCGCGCTCGTCGCGGCCCTGCCTGGCCGGCTCGCCCAGCCCGCCTTCGAGCGCACGGGCGGCGTCCATGCCACGGGGCTGTTCGACTCCCACGGCGAGCTGTTGCTGAGCCGCGAGGACGTCGGGCGCCACAACGCGATGGACAAGGTAATCGGACGGGCGCTGATCGACGGCCTCGTTCCGCTGCACGACTACGTCCTGTGCGTGAGCGGGCGGCTGTCGTTCGAGCTAGTCCAGAAGGCGGCCGTCGCGGGCGCGCCGATCCTCGTCGGGGTCGGGGCGCCGAGCTCGCTAGCGATCGAGCTCGCAGCCGACCGCGGGCTCACCCTGTGCGGGTTCGCGCGCGGGAACAGCGTCAACGTGTACACGCACGCCAAGCGAGTCCCTCCGGCGGGCACGACTCGCTGAGGTAACATACCTCGACACTAGGGCAATACACCGGAGGGAGGGTCTCATGACTGCAATCGCTTCGCCCCCGGGCGGCCAACCTGGAGTACCGCCGGGTCAGGTCACGAACGTGCCGCCGCCGGCGCTCAGGGTGCGGCCCAATGTTCAGCAGAGCAACATCGCCGCCCTCTCGGCCGCCTACGCGAAGATGCAGGCGCGCACCGAGAGCGACAATCGAAGCTGGGTATATTGGGGGGAGTACCACGGCTTTAACCGCTTCGACTGCTGGCACCACGGTTCCCAAGGCAACCACAGCTTTCCGTATGACCTCTTCCTGCCGTGGCATCGTGCCTACCTGCTCTATTTCGAGCTCGTGGTCTCCGCCGACGACGCCGGAGCAGCCGCCCTCCCATGGTGGGACTGGACCTCGCCGCTCTCGCATCAGATGGGGATCCCCCCTGCCTTTGCTGCCGCGCAGGTTGGAGGGCAGCCGAACCCGCTGGCCAGTGGGCCCGTTCCCTCGAGCATGCGTACCAACCCGCCGCGAACGACGCGGAGCCCTGGCCCGCCTGGCCAGTTGCCCAGCGTGCAAACGATCAACACCCTCCTCGCGCTCACCAGCTTCGAGGACTTCTCCAACCAGCTGCAGAACCAGCACGACGGCGTTCACGGCTGGACCGGCGGCGACATGGGGATCATCACGACGTCAGCCTTCGACCCGATCTTCTGGGCCCATCACTGCATGATCGATCGGCTGTGGTACCTGTGGCAGCTCCGGCACGGCGTCAACAACATCCCCCCGGGATACCTGAGCCGGGTGTTGGCACCTTGGCACGTCACGGTCAAGGACGTGCTCAGCGTCAGCGCGCTGGGTTATACCTACGGGGTTTCTCGCGTCCGCGTACCCTTCCAGAACTTCGCGTCGGTCGCGCTCTAGGCGATCCAGGAGGCAACGTGTCCATTCTCAGCAAGGTCACATCACCCGAGATCCCCGTAGAGCGTCTGGGTGAGGACTTCTACCGCGCCGACATCGAGTTCGAAGGTGTCGACCATTCGGGCTCGACCTACGAGGGTCGGGTCTTCGTCAACAATGTCGATGCCAGCCCTGACACCGAACCGACCCCCGAGAATGGCTACGCGGGCTCGTATTTCGTCTTTGGTCACGGTGGGTGCTACGGCGACGAGGGCCATTGCGACGTGGTCGTGCGGTCACCCTACGATCCCCGGCCTCCCCACGGGCTGTGGCCGATCCGCAAGGTGGTGACGGCAACAGATGCGGTCGGCCGCGCCGCGGCAGCGAGCGAGACGTTGACCGTCACGGTCGTGCCCGTCGTCCTCAGCACGACCGACAAGGTTCCCGAAGACGAGACGATCCCGAACTTCCAGTCGGTATCGGTCATCACCTATCAGTGACGCCGGCGCCGCGTGTCTTTCCCTCCGTGACCATCCCGATCGGCGCCGAGGAGGCGTCGAGGCTCGAGCGCGCCGACATCGTCGTCGACGGCTTGGAGCAGGCGGGGCCCTCGTGTGAGCTGCGCGTGTTCGTGAACAACCCGGATGCGGACGCCGGGACCGAGCCGACGCCTGACGCTGGCTACGCGGGCTCGATCTATGTCTACGGCTACGGTCAACCGCCCGACCCGGAGTCCGGTGGCCGCCCGCGCATCCCGATGACGCGCTACGTGATGGCCACCGACGCCGTGCGCACCGCGGCCGCCAACGGCCCCACAGCGGCGGTGACCCTCGTGCCCGTGTCCTTCACGGCGTCCGACCCCGACATCAACCTCGACGACCTCGACGTGTCGGTGCTAGTCCACAGCTAAGCGGCGCCGGCCGCGAGGCGCGCGAGCGTCTCGATGTCCTGCGCCGAGCACCACGCGCCCACCGAGGCGCGGACCAGCCCCCGGCCGGGAATGCTGCGCACGATGACCCCCGCGGCGGCAAGGCGCTCGACCTCCGCCTCGGGATCCTCGACTCGCCACGAGACGAGCGTCGAGCGCCCCCGGGGGGCGACCTCGAGGCCGCGGGCTCCGAGGCCGGCGACGAGGGCCAGGGCCATCTCGGCCGCGCGGCCGTGCACCCACTCCCAGCCCGGCGCCTCGAGAACCTCGAGCGACGCGAGCGCCCAGGCGCTGCGGACTCCCGGGGGAAAGCCGTGGTCAAAGCGGGTTGCGCCCTCGCCGGGGACGAGCTCGAGGGGGTCGCTGCCGCGGCTCAGAGAGCCATAGTTGGGCCACGCGATGAGCAGGTCGTCGACATGCTCGGGGTCGACGAACAGACAGCCGCTTCCCTCCGGGCCACACAGCCATTTCTGGCCCGAGGCGGCATAGAACGCGCAGCCGAGGTCGCGAACGTTGACGGGCACGGCGCCCAGCGCCTGAGCGCCGTCGAGCAGGACCGGCGCCCCCGAGGCCGCGAGCGCAGGCACGTCCATCACCCGGCCGGAGACCCAGGAAACGTGCGAGCAGGCGATCAGCCGCGTCGAGGACGAGGGCGCCCCGACGAGCTCGTCCCATGGCACCACGCGCACGGTGATCCCGTGGCGCACGCGGGCCCGGGCCAGGGGCGCGAGAAGTCCCGGATGCTCCTCGTCGGTGGTGAGGATCTCCTCGCCGGGTCGAAGATCGAGCCCGGCGAGCACGGTGTTGACGCCGTCGGTGGTCGACCCGGTGAGCGCGACCGAAGTGAATTCACACCCGAGCGCCGCCGCATAGCGGGTGCGAAGGTCGGAGGCCAGTCCCATCAGCTCCTGGAAATACGGGCGCCCGCAACGGCCGCCCGTGAGCTCGCGCTCGATCCGAGCCGTGCCCGCCTTCGCAGCCGCGCGTGGCACCGGACCCTCAGTGCCCGCGTTTAGGTAGACGAGCGCGTCGAGCACGGGAAACTGCGCACGGAAGGCGTCGGGATCGGTTATGGGGGCGGGTGTTGACACGTCAGCCGACTGGGAACCCATCTTTGCGACAGGCCGCTCGGACTTCCAGGGTTGTCTCGTTGACTTTGCCGCGGCCCTGGCCTACCGACCGGCACAGCGCCCGAGCATTGCCGCCGCACTGGTGGATCGCCGTCCCTCCCAACGCGCCGACGATCGAAACGTCGACGCATCCGCGAGCGGTGCTCTGGCGCGGCCCGGTTAGAGCGATGACGAGCACGACCGCGAACACCGCCATGCCGGCGCCCACGATCCCGAGCGTCCATTTCTCCCTCAGCGAGAACGCGCGCTTGGTGTTGATCTCGCGATGGTGCCCCGGGGGCATGACCATGCGACGAAGTCTACGAGGCGGCCGTTTGCGCGGATCCCCCATCGTGGTCAGGGTGGGCTGTTACATTGCTTGTGACAATCGGTTCTTCCCGCACGCTCGGCCTGAGGCGTGAAGAATCGCGCAGCCTCGCCGGAGCGCATCCACGAGCACATGTTGATCGCGAGCCACGGTTCGGCAGTCGGCCGGTCGGGACGACCAAATGCGACGAGGACCGTGACGTCCAAACCATCACAGGCACGCGAAAGCGGTCTACCATCGATGCAGATCCGTCGCCTCCTCGACCTCGGTCGCGGTATAGTGGCGACGTTGGATGTCGAGGAGGTGCTTGACGAGATCCTCGAGGCGGCGAGAGAGATCACGGGCGCTCGCTATGCCGCGCTGGGCGTGCTCACCGAGCGGCGGACCGAGCTCGGCCGCTTCATCACGGTGGGCGTCAACGAGGCGACGCGCGACACAATCGGCAAGCTGCCGCGGGGACGGGGCGTCCTCGGCGTCCTGATCGATGATCCCCAGCCGCTGCGCACAGGAAAGGTCGGACGCCATCCGGAGAGCTACGGCTTCCCCGACGGCCACCCCCCGATGGACAGCTTCCTGGGCGTCCCGATCCTGATCCGCGGTGAGCCGTGGGGCAATCTCTACCTGACCGAGAAGGACGGGGGCGAGTTCACCGAGGCCGACGAGGAAGCGGTCGTGATCCTCGCCGACTGGGCGGCGATCGCGATCGACAACGCGCAACTGTTCGAGACGAGCGAGCATCGCCGGGTCGAGCTCGAGCGCGCCGTGCGCGGACTCGAAGCGACGCGCGACGTCGCCACGGCGATCGGGACGGACACCGGCCTCGCGCGCGTGCTCGAGCTGATCGTCAAGCGCGCCCGCGCGCTCGTCGAGGCCAACGCGGTCCTCATCATGCTGCGCGAAGGAGACGAGCTCGTGCTCGCGGCGGGGGCTGGGCACATCCTCGACATGCAGGGGCTGCGCCTGCCAATCGATAAGTCGACTTCTGGTCGGGTGCTCGAGCGCGGCAAAGCCGAGCGGATCAGCGATGTCGCTACTCGCCTGCGGATCGCCGCCGCCGACCTCGGCGTCCCCGATGCCCATACGGCGCTGATGGTTCCGATGGCCCATCGGGGCGACACGCTCGGCGTCCTCGCCGCCTTCGACCGCGGTCCTGACCACGGCGCGTTCTCCGAGGAGGACGAGCAGCTGCTGAGGACGTTCGCGGCCACCGGTGCGAACGCGGTGGCGATGGCCCGAAGCGTGGAGTCGGACCGGCTCCGCAGCGCGTTGGCGGCCGCCGACGCCGAACGGCGTCGCTGGGCACGCGAGCTCCACGATGAGACCTTGCAGGGGCTTGGAGGGCTGCGGGTCCTCCTCGCCTCGGTCCTCCCGCGGGGAAGCGCCGAGGACAACGAGACCGCCATGCGCCAAGCGATCGAGGAGATCGAGACCGCGATCGGGAACCTGCGGGGCATCATCACCGATCTGCGTCCGGCGGCGCTCGACGACCTCGGGCTTCGCCCAGCGCTGAGCGCGCTGATCGATCGGCGCGGACGCGACGACCTCACCGTCGTCAGCGAGCTGAAGCTCCCCGACGCGCGCGCCGGTCAGACGCGGTTGAGTCCGGAGCTCGAGACCACGGTCTACCGCCTCGTGCAAGAGTCCCTCACCAATGTCGTCAAACACGCCCAAGCCAGCAATGTCCGCGTGACCGTGGTGACCACCGAAGCCGACGATGTGGCCGTCGAGATACGCGACGACGGCATCGGCTTCGCGGTGGATACGCCGACGCCAGGATTCGGTCTCGCGGGAATCCGCGAGCGCGTGTACCTCGCGGGCGGAAAGCTCGAGCTCGAATCGGGCGCCGGTGGCACGGTGGTACGCGCGCGACTACCCGCCCGAGCAAGCGATGAGAGCTCAGGCGCGCAGCAGGCCGCGTCGTAGCGCGTAGCGAATGAGCTCGGCACGGGTGGCGAGCCCAAGCTTGCGATGGATGTGGGCCCGGTGGGTCTCGATGGTGCGCCGAGAGATGTGGAGCAAGCGCGCGATCTCAGCGCTCGTGTGACCGAGGGCGGTGAGGCGCAGGATCTCGACCTCGCGCACCGTGAGGGCGTCGCCTGCAACGGCGCGCCTCAGCGACGCGAGCTGGGCGGCGACGCCCGGGCTGATGTACTCCTCGCTTCGGGCGGCGCTGCGCACGGCCGGACCGAGCTCGGCGTCCGCGAGCTCCTTGAGGACGAACCCGCTGGCGCCGGCATCGAGCGCCCGCTGCGCGGAAGCGGGGCTCTTGTCCATGGTCAGGACGACGATCTCCGTGCCCGGGACCTGCTCGCGCAGCCGCCGAATCGTCGCCAGGCTCGACCCGCTCGGCATGCCCAGGTCAAGCACGAGCACGTGGGGCAGGTGCCCGTGCACGTGGCGCGTCACCGTCTCCAGATCTTCGGCTTCGGCGATCACCTGGACGCCGTCCTCACGATCGAGCAGCAGGCGCAGGTTGCGGCGCATGAGTGCGTGGTCGTCGGCGAGGATGACGCGGATCGCCGGCGCAGCGAGACGCGGCGAGTCGTCGGAGCGCGGGATGGGCGCGAGGCGCAAGCGGGCCGGCGGGCTCTGGCGCGGCGGCGACATCGGACTCATGCGACCGCGCCTCAAACCGAGAGGAGGCCGCGCCCGAGCGCGTAGCGGACGAGGTCCGAGCGCGTCCTCAGTCGCAGCTTCTGCTGAATGTGGGCGCGGTGAGTCTCGACCGTCCGCACCGAGATGTAAAGCTGCTCGGCGATCTCGGCGTTGGTGTAACCCAGCGCGATCAAGCGCAGGACATCGAGCTCGCGCTCGGAGAGATCGTCGGGCGGGCCCGGCGGCGCCGCCGCGACCCGCGCTCCCAGGCTCGGGGTGAGGTAGCCGCGCCCGGAAGCCGCGCGGCGCACCGCTTCCACCAGCTCGGTGTCGGCGGCCTCCTTGAGCACGTAGCCGACGGCTCCGCGGGCGAGTGCCTCGCGCGCATATTCGGGGTCGTCCTGCATGGTGAGTACGACGATCTGCGTCTCAGGTGACTCAGCGCGGATCGCGGGGATCGCCGCGAGGCTGGAGCCGCCGGGCATGTTGAGGTCGAGCACGAGCACGGCCGGGTGATGACCGCGCACGGAACGCCGCGCGCGGTCGACATCGCCTGCCTCGGCGACGACCTCGAATCCGAGTTCGTCGTCGAGGAGCATGCGCAACCCGCGGCGTACGACTGCGTGATCGTCGGCGAGGACGATCCGGACCGAGACGTCTCCATCCACGTCGGACATCGTCGCCAAGTTAGCGCGGGACGAGCGAGCATCCCTCCGTAGTTCCCCGCGACTAGTAGGGGGCGTTTCCCGGCTGTCGGCACCGCCTACGAGCCGTAACTTCGACACCATGGAACACGACCAACTCCAGATTTTGGTTGTCGGTGGCGGGGTGGCGGCACTCGAGGCGGCGCTGGCGCTCCGCGACGTCGGTGGTGATCGCGTCGCGATCAGGCTGCTTGCGCCTGAGCGCGAGTTCGTCTACCGGCCGGAGCGGGTGCGCGAGCCGTTCGCATTCGCGGCCGCTCGGCGCTACCCGCTCGAGCGAATCGCGTCAGACCTCGAGGCCGAGCTGATCGGCGCCCGTTTCAAGTGGCTCGATCCCGACGCAAAGGTGGTGCACACCGACAGCGGCGAGGAGCTCTCCTACCAGGCGCTGCTCCTCGCGCCCGGCGCCAAGCGCTACCGGCGGTATCCCCAGGCGCTGACGATCGACGATGCGAACCTGGACGAGCAGCTCCACGGATTGATTCAGGACATCGAAGGTGGCTACGTCCACTCGCTCGCGTTCGTGCTTCCCACCGGACCGACGTGGCCGCTACCCGCCTACGAGCTCGCGCTGCTCAGCGCTGCACGCGCCGACGACGTGAGTGCCGATGTGAAGATCACTATTGCCACCCCCGAAGACGCTCCGCTGGCGATTTTCGGCCCGGACGCCAGCGACGGCGTGCGCCGGGTCCTCGAGGAGGCCGGGATCACCATCATCGCCTCCGCTCATTCGGAAGTCCCCGAGCCGGGGCACGTGACCATCACCCCCGGTGCCCGACACGTCAAGGCGGACCGGGTGATCACCCTCCCCGAGCTCCACGGGCCCTCCCTACCCGGCGTCCCCACGGCCCACCGCGGGTTCATTCCCGTCGACCCCTACGGCAACGTCCGCGGCCTGCAAGCGGTCTGGGCCGCCGGCGACGCGACGGACTTCGCGGTCAAGCACGGCGGACTCGCCGCCCAAGCCGCGGACACCGCCGCGCAGGCGATCGCCGCGGCCGCCGGCCTCGCACTGGCTCCCGTGCCCTTCCACCCGACCATCCACGCCACCCTGCTCACGGGCGGGAAGCCCGTCCAACTCTCGGCCCACATCACGGGCGGACACGGTCAGAGCTCCTACATCACCGCCGCACCGACCGTCGACCCGTCCAGCAAGATCACCGCCAGTCACCTCAGCCCGTATCTCCACGGCCTCGACCAAGAAACGGTCAGCACGCATGATCGCCGCGCTGTTTAACCTCAATCACCCCGCGCACGCCGTCCACTGGCACTTCTTCTTCATGTCGGTGTCAAACGTAATCGTGGTCGCAGTCATGCTGATCGTGTTCGCGGTAGCGATCCTGGCGCCGTTCCCAAGGCATGGGGGGCAAGCGCAATGAGCACCGTCAAGCGCAAGTCATGGACCGGTGCGGTACGGGAACGCGCGGTCGCGGTATTGCCGCCCGAGAAGTTGCTCCCGGACAGCCAGCCGTCGTACATGTCCTCGTGGATCTATGTGTTCGGCGTGCTCTCGCTGGTCGCACTCGTACTGATCATCGCCTCGGGGGTGATTCTCAGCTGGCAAGGGCCGGACTGGTGGCACATCTCCGGGGTTGGGCACTTCTTCAACAGCATCCACATGTGGTCGGTGGAGCTCTTCTTCTTCTTCATGGTCATCCATCTCTGGGGTAAGTACTGGATGGCCGCGTGGCGAGGAGGACGCGCGCGGACGTGGATCACGGGCGCGGTCGTGTTCGTGGTGGCGGTCCCGGCCGCCCTGACCGGGTACGTCTCCCAGCAGAACTTCGACTCGCAATGGATCTCCACGCAGGCCAAGGACGCCATGAACGCCGCCGGCATCGGCTCCTTCTGGAACCTCATGGACTTCGGCCAGATGTACAGCTACCACGTGCTGCTGCTGCCGGCCGCGGTCATCGGGCTGGTGGCGGCCCACGTTCTCCTGGTGCGCAAGCACGGCATCGTGCCGCCTTTCCATCTCTCCGAGACCGTCGCACCGGCGGCGATGGAGGTCGAGGGCAACGTGTCGCCCGGAGGGAATGGCGCCCCGCCCGTGGCTCGCGTTATCAAGCAGCCCGTACCATGAGCCGCGAGAGCCGAAGGCGCGAAGACGAGTCCTACCGCGAGTGGAAGGGCAGCTACCACCCTTACGACATCCTCAAGGAGGCGACGATCGCGCTCGGCGTTGTCCTCGGGCTCGTGCTCGTGTTGACGATCCTCTTCTCCTCGCCCGACGATCCGCCGAGCACGGTCAAGTCCTGGTCGCGCACCAACCCGGTCGACTTCGTCACCACCGCGGCCACGGAGCTCGACGGCTCGAGCGCCAGCGCGGGCTACGGTCCACCCTTCAACAGCGCTCAGAAGGGGCAGCACATCGGGCCCATCTACCTCGCCAAATGGTTCGGCGTAAGCCATCCGATCAACAGCGCCCAGGACTTCGTACTCGCGCCGCTTCACTCGCTCACGGGCCAGCCCACGGTTCAGGCAGCCGTCTCGGCCTATGAGGCCGCTCCCGCGCAGACCCAGGCGGCGTGGACGACCGCGTACGAGAACGCCCTCGGTAACGCGACTACCACCTCCAGCAACGGCTTCTCCGTGAAGCCCGGGAACTACGGTCCGCTGCCGACGATGCTTGGCTCGCTGCTCACCTTCGCACAATCCGGCGGCCTCGATGGGGCACTGCTGACCAACAAGCAGTTCTACCAGACCAATTACACCAAGGCGCTCATGTTCATGGCCGACGGCGGGGTACTTGCCACTCGCGCCCAGGAGCAGCGTCTGCTCGGCACCCAGTGGGGGATGATGAACGAGACGGGCAGTTACCCAGGCCAGGTGTGGCTGTGGCTCTACACCTTCTGGTACCAGATCAAGCCCTTTTCGACCTCGACCAACGCCGATATCCTGGCGATGGGGATGATGGGCCTGCTGAGCATCGCGTTCATCCTCGTCCCCTTCATCCCTGGCGTTCGCGACCTCCCGCGCCGCATCCCGATCTACAAGCTCATCTGGCGCCACCACTACCGGGCGCAGCGGGCGGCGCCGTAGCTACGCCGCCGAACCTGCCATGGTGGCGTACGTGAGTGCACATCCATGCCAGCGCATCGGGCACGGCGGAGCGAGCGCCCTCGTACGCGCGAACACGCTCGCTTCCTTCGATGCGGCGCTCGAGATCGGTGTCGACATGGTGGAGTTCGATCTCCGGGCCTGGCGCCATGAGCTCGTCCTCGCTCATACCAAGCTGCACGCCGGCATGGGTCGGTGCGTGCGGCTGCAGGAAGCACTCGCGCACCTCGCCCGCCCGCGCTTCGACGGCGTCGAGCTCAACGTGGATGTCAAGCACAGCGGCCTCGAGTCAGCGCTGCTCAACGGGCTGCGCACGGCCAGGCTGCTGGAGCGCACGCTGATCTCCTCCCAGGTCCCGGTGGTGCTCGATCGAGTGCGTGCGCTCGAACCGCGAGCGCGGATCGGGATCTCGGTCGACGGCCGGGTGGCGCACGTGAGTTGGCGGCGCCACTGGCGCTCCCAAGTGCTGGCCGGATTCGCGGGCCGGCGCTGGGACGCCCTGATGGCCCAGCACGGGATGATCGATGCCCAGCTGCTCGAGGATGTCGTGAGCCGAAGCGGTCTGCTGTACGCGTGGACGGTGAACGAACGCGGCGCCATCGACAGGCTCCGCGCGCTCGGCGTTCACGGCATCGCCACCGCTGACCCGCGCTTGTTCGCCTGAGGCGCGTGCGCCGCGGGGGCTAGCCCGGCGGCGCGCTGCCGATCACGAGTAGCGAGAAGGGCTGGAGATCGAAGGCGGCGGTCGTAATACCCGTCTGGTTTCGCAGGGTGGCCGCGCCCGCGACCAGGGTGATCGGCGACGCCGAGCGCTCGGTATAGGGCAGTCGCCGCAGGAGCTGCGGTACCGAGATCAGAAACGGCTTGCGTGACAGGTTGACGATGACGGCGCCGAAGCCGGACTTGCCGGCCACCTCGATTCCGTGGACGGGGGGAGCCGCAGCACGTAGCCGAAGTCGGCCCAACTGTTCTCCCCCCCGACCCGCGCGGAAGCTGATCGTGCGCAAGCCGTTGCCACCGGCGAGCGCGCGGAGGAGGGCTTGCATGGCTACGCCACCGGTGGCCAATCCGAACAGGGGCGTCACCGGCGCATGGGCGAGGACGGCGCGGAAGGTCAGCGGTCCGCCGCCGCCCCCGATCGCGAGCTGCAGCCCCACGGTGCTCCCGAAGATCGCGCCGAACGGCGCACTGTCGACCAGCGTCTCGTAGTCGGCCTGGGTGACGCGTGGCGCGCTCAGGAGATCAAGCCCGAAGTCGGCGTCCGCGAGTCCCTGCGCCCAGCTCCCGTGGACGCGTGCGACGGTGTCGAACAGGTTCCACTCGGTCACCCACATCTCGAGCCGCTTCGGCAGTCGCCCGATGAGGCGGGCGAGCGCGGCCCACCGGCGGGCCGGCGCGCGCAGGAGTTGCTCGGCGGCCGTGGGGGAGGCCAGCGACGCCTGGGGGCCGAGCCCCGAAGCGAAGTAGGCGTGCAGGCTGAGCGCCGATTCGCCCCGCACGGTGCGCAGCAGCTCCAAGTTCCAGCGATGCTCGCGTCGGTTGACGGCGACGGTATTGGTGTCGTGCCCCGGGTAGGCGTCGGCGGCGACGAGGACGCCGGGAAACGCGCGCTTAAGCCCGGCGATCCAGCGCGTGGACGCGCGACCGTACTGGGCCCCGCTATGGAACCGGACCGCGTACGGGGGCAGGTAGAGCTCGTTGCCGAGCTCGACGTGGCTGATGGGCATGCCGAGCCGGCGCGCGGCGTGGAGCATCGCAAGCTGAGAGCGCAGGTTGCTGGTGAACATGTTCAGGTCGAACACTGGGACGGCGCCAACCGTGCGCACGAGCCGGGCCCAATCGGCGAGCGTGACGTGAATGTGGTCCCGGAGCGCGGCGAGCCCCGAGGGCACCCGCGGTGACCGCACATAAGTCCCCGTTCGCCAGTTCCAGAAGTTGGCGGGAGTGCCGCCGAACACGCGGATCGCCTGCGGATGGAGCGCAGCGACGGCACTCAGGAAGCGGGGATTGGACCATACGGTGGTCCCGATGATCGCCTCGCCATTGATGCCGAGCAGCCCGGGAGAGAGCGGGCGGAGCGGTCCGAGGACGGCCTCGTGGGCAAGTCCGTGGGGGACAGGCGGTGGCGCCGGCCCACGATGACGAACGGTCACCGCGACGATGAGCGCGATGGCGAGAATGAGGAGGATTTCCGGCACCAGTCGCCTCCTCATCGCCGCGATGATCCCAAGTGAGCCCTACAGCGCGGCTTCGACGGTGACGGGCTCCTGGCCGAGCGCGCGCATCGCCTTCTCCACCGCTTCGATCACGATCTCG
The DNA here is from genome assembly GCA_030948875.1 of Actinomycetota bacterium. Classification (GTDB taxonomy): domain Bacteria; phylum Actinomycetota; class Thermoleophilia; order Solirubrobacterales; family Solirubrobacteraceae; genus Palsa-465. Next base: position 15,639 of record JALYZL010000597.1, on the reverse strand, counting down.
AGCACGCGCACGCGAGCGTAGGGCTTGGACTCGGCGGCCACGACACACCAGGGAGCGTCGCCGTGGTCGGTCTCCGCGAGCATGTCCTCGACGGCCTGCTCGTAGTCGGCCCGGTGCGAGAGGTTGCGCCAGTCCTCGCCGGTCAGCTTCCAGCGCTTGAGCGGATCGCGCTCGCGGGCGCGGAAGCGGCGCAACTGCTCGTCCTCGGAGACGTGGAGCCAGAACTTGACGAGCACCACCCCCTCGGCGGCGAGCCCGTGCTCGAACTCGACGATCTGAGGATAGGCGCGTCGCCACTCCCCCTCGGTCGCGAACCCCTCCACGCGCTCCACGAGCACGCGGCCGTACCAGGAGCGGTCGAGCACGGCCATGCCGCCCCAACCCGGGAGCGCCGGAGCGAAACGGTGCAGGAAGTGATGGCGGCGCTCGTCATCGCTCGGCGCCGCGAATTGGGAGACGCGGACGTGCCGAGGGTCGAGCGGGGACGCCAGCCGCCTGATCGCGCCACCCTTGCCAGCGGCGTCCCACCCCTCGAAGAGCACGCACAAGGGCGGGCCGAGCTGGCCATCGCCGATCTGGCCGCCGAGCTGGAGGCGCAGAGCCAGCAGCCGCTTCTGCGCCGCCTCGATCTGGACCAGGCTCTCGTCCGACCGCAGCTTCTGGTCCAGGTCCACGTCGGCGAGCGAGGCCACGCGGGGAGTGTAGGTAGTCAGTGCACCGGCGCGAGGTTCATCGCGAGAAAACACGGTCGCCGATCGCCGCGCGACGGACTGTCGCGACCTGCTGGGGGCGTGAGGAGTGGGCGGCGGGGTCAGCGCGGGCGGAAGCGGCCACCAGGCCCACCCGTCATCCGGTTGCGGGGTTCCACGGCTCGGAGCCCGGAGTTTCCCCGACGCTGAATGAGGGGAGTCTTACATCAGCAGTCGGCTGCGATCTGCCGATATTGTGTCCAGGAGCCCAAACACCATAGGGAGATGTGGACGAGATGGCCGCTCAAACTCTGGCATCGATGCGCGAACTTGACAGCCGAACCAGTGACGGCATCAGCATCCGGCTGCTGTGGCACGAGCCTGACGGACGGCTCTTCGTCAGCGTTGCCGACAGCAAGACCGGGGACGCCTTCGACCTCGAGGTCCGTGACCGCGACCGCACGAGCGAGGTCTTCCACCATCCCTTCGCCTACGCGGCGTGGTACCACCTGACCTCGCGCAAGACCGCCTGACCGCGTTCGACGATCCTCGAGCTCGTCGTCAAGCCGGACTGCCATTCATCGGCCCAGCGGCTGTGCACGTGCGCCGATCTGCGCGCGATGCAACTTCACGAGTGAGCTGATCAGCCCCCGCGCACGTCGCCGGTGAGCACGGTCGCTTCGATCGTCGTCGGCTCCTCCGCGTCGACTTCGACGGCGCCGCGCACGACCACTTCGGGGCCAAAGGTCACATCGCCGCGAACCACAAGTCGCTCAGCCTCTACCAGCGACGGCGGTCCGGCGGGGAACCGCGCCTCGAACTCGTCCAGGAGCTTGTAGAAGCTCGGGTCGAGTTCGACGAAGGGGAGGTTCTCGGCACGCTCACGCCTCGGCTCGACGAGGAACTCGTCGGAGAGCGTGTACACGTCGGAGCGGAGCACGAGCAGGTCATCCGTCGTTTTCACGGGCACGAACCTGGTGCGCGGGACGAGGAGCAAGCCCGCGCCGGCGAAGCTACCGATCGCCGCCCCCATCGCACTCTCGAGCTGAAGCACCGCCGGGGACTGCGAATCGCGCGGGTCGACGGTCTTGCGATTGACGATGAGCGGGAGCTCGAGCACCCCGTCGTTCTCATCGAGGGTCGCGGCCAGGGCCTCCAGATCGACCCACAGGCTGTTCGAGTTGTAGTAGCGCCAGCGGCGATAGTCGCGGAAGGAGTCGAGATCCTCGGTCGGCGTCTGCGCGGTCTCGCGCAGGACCAGTCGCCCGTCCGCGCGGCGGCAGGCGATGTGCCCGCCCTTGCGGTCGGCCTCGGTTCCCTCGACGACCTCCATCAGGAAGGGCAACTGTTCGGCGGCGAGGTGAGCGGCGATCCGGGGATCGACGGTCGCCCCCAGGTTGTCCGAGTTGGAGATCATCGCGTAGCGAAAGCCGCGCTCGAGCAGGGTTTCCAGCAGCCCCGCGTGGGCGAGCGCGCCGTAGACGTCGCCGTGGCCGGGCGGGCACCATTCGAGCACGGACGCGGACGGCCAGCTCACGGGGGCGAGGGTGTCGGCGTCGAGCTTGGGGACCATGCTCTGGAGGAAGTCCGGCGGCAGGTCGGCGCTCAGCTCGGGGTGAGCAGCGAGCGCCTTGAGCGTCTCCGCGCGCGTCGCCTCGCTGTCCATCAAGAGCAGCGGGAGCTCGAGTGCGTACTGGCGCCGTAGGGCCAGCGTCTGGCCGATGATCACGTCGAGGAACGACCGCCCTTCGCGCGCCTCGAGCAGGGCCTTCGGACTCCTCAGCCCCATCGAAGTCGCCAGGCCCCCGTTGAGCTTGATCACCGCAACGTGCTCGAGCGCGCTCGCGACGTCGACGTCCGGCAGGTCGGCGAGCGCGGGCACATCGCCCGCGGGCTCGAGCTCGTCGCTCGGGAGCATCCCCGAGTCGCCCGCGACCAGCCGCTCGTACGCGCTGCGGAACGCGCGGATCGCCCCCTCAGGCTGACCCGCGGCGCGCATCTTCTCCTCTGCCGCCTCGAGACCGTCGGTGCTCATCGGATTCCCCATTGTGTCCGGAACCGCTCCGCGGGGTCGGCTCGGACCGGGCTGCCGCTCTAGACTCGACTCCTTGCCTATGGTGGCGCTGACGCTCCTGGTTCTCTCGATCGCGATCGCCGACTCGGTTAATCCTTCGACGGTCGTTCCGGCGCTGTGGCAGGCGGGCGCGCCCCGCGGCCGTGGCCTTGCGAGCTTGACGCTGGGGGTGTTCGTGGTCTACCTGGCGGCCGGAGTGGCGCTCGCGTTCGGTCCCGGCCCCGCTCTCATCCACGCGCTCCACCACGTGGGCGGCACCTTCGCGCACGCACTGGAAGCCGGCGGCGGGATGCTCGCGCTCGCGCTCGCGGTGAGCGTATGGCGGTCCCGGGACGACCCGCCGGACGACACCCGCCTGCGCCGTTGCCGTACGCGCGCGTCGGCCTTCGCCTTCGGCGCGGGGATCATGGCCGTCGAGCTGCCGACCGCATTCATGTACTTCGGCGCGATCTCGGCGATCCTCAGCGCCCACCCCGTCGCCGTGGTCAGCCTCTCGCTCCTGATCGCCTACAACGCGTTGTTCGTCACCCCCCTGGTGGCGATCATCGCCATCCGCCTGCTCGCAGGAGAGCGCGGCGACCGCTGGCTCGCCGCGGGCGAGAGCTGGCTGCGGGGCGCGGGGCGACTCGCCCTCGACGGCGGCGCGCTGATGGACGTCGGCTGCTACTGCGTGAACGCGGCGCGGCTGATCGCCGGCGAGCCCCAGCGCGTGAGCGCCGAGCAAGTGCTCGGGGGCGACGGTGTCGACATCGCCTTCGCGGCGACCATGCGCTTCCCCGACGACGTGCTCGCGCTCTTCGACGCCGGGCTGGCGCTGGACTCGCGCGACGAGCTCGAGGTCGTCGGCGAGGAGGGATCGCTATGCCTCGACGACCCGTGGCACTGTCGCACGCCGCTGATCGAGCTCAGGCGCGGCGACGGGGTCGAGCGCATCGAGATCCCCGTCGTCGACTCCTACCGCCTCGAGGCCGAGAACATGGGGCGGCGATCCGGGGCGAGGCGCCGTTGCTCCTTGGGCGTGACGACGCGGTGGGCCAGGCGCGGGCGATCGAGGCGCTGTATGCGGCGGCGGCCGGCGGGGTGGTGGTGGAGGTGTAGGGGCGGGCGGGGCGGAAGCGCGGGGGGCGGGCGAACCGAGGTCCGATGGTTGCGCGGGGCGCTACCGAGAGACAGCAGTTCGGGGCCGGCAGGCCCAGGGCGCCAACTAATGTCCTTTGGTCCCGAGGGGTGGGACTGATCGACATCTCTTCGGGAGGCGAGCCCGCCCGGGAGGCGCCACCCACCACGCCCCCATCCACCACGCCGCCCGCCCGAGTGATGACCGACGTAAGCGGCGGCGCGCGGCGTGTAGAGCTGATCGGGCGCAATGGACTCGGCCTCGCCTTCGCCGGCGAGCGCGGCAAGCGTCGCCACCACACATTCCGCAAGCAGCTGGGGGTCATAGCCGCCCTTGAGCACAGCGCCCACCGGGGCATCGAGCTCGGTCGCGAACCCCCGGACCTGGCACGCCAATCCGCGCGAAGTCCTCGGTCTCGAGCCCAGCGGGTGATGGCCGGTTGCCTCGGTGCGGCTGGCGCCATGGAAGCGGACGCAGGCGCCGACCCTTGAGACCAGTTATGCGGCTGACCCGTCCCCAACCGTAGAAACCGCTGAAGGTCGAGGGGCCAACGGGCCGATATAGGTCTCGTCGTGCACGACTGGCACGCTCAAGGCGACTCCATCCGCGGTGGCTCGCGGATCGCCAGCGTCACGACGCTGAAGCTCGAGGACGGCCGCGCGCTGTGCGTACGCCGCTGGCCAGGAATTGGGGATCCACTGGTGCTGTTGCACGGCTTGCTCGACTCCTCGGAGGGGTGGAACCACCTCGCCGAACTATCGTGCGAGCGCATCGCCTTCGACCTGCCGGGCTTTGGCCATTCCGATCCCCCGGTGCGCGGTTCCCTCGCCGGCTACGCCCGCGATATCGCCGCCGGCCTCGAGCTGCTTGGGGTCAGGCGCTTCAACCTCGTCGGTCACTCGCTCGGCCGCGGAATCGCCACGGCGCTGGCAGAGATGATGCCCGACCGCGTGGGGGCCGTCGTTCTCCTGGCGCCCGTCGGCTTCGGACGGATCCACCTCGCCGAAGCGGTCTCGCTGCCGGGCATCAGAAACCTCGTGCAGAGGGCGCTTCCGCTCGCGCTCTCCAGTCGCCTCGCCGTCACTGCGGCATACCTGACCATGGTTACCAACGGGATGGTCCCCGAGCGCGCGATCGTCGACCGGGTTACCGATCGCGGCGGCAAGCTCGTCGCCGGCGCGCGTGAGGGAACCCGGGCCGCTGCCGAGGCGGGGCGATCGCCACATGCGTTCCATCGTCGCGGCATCGCCTATGACGGTCCGGTGTTCGCGATCTGGGGAGATCAGGATCGGCTCGTACCAAGCTCCCACCGCGACGGAGTACGGGCGGCGCTGCCGCAGGCCCAGGTCAAGGTCTGGAGCGGGATGGGCCACCACCCGATCCGCGAGCGCTTCGAGGACCTGATCGCGATCATCGAGCGCGCGACAGGCGCCGCCGAACGGCGCGCCCAGCGTCAACTGCTCCCCCGCGCGGCCTGAGCGCGCGCGGGTTTCTACGAATCGGCCTCGGGGCGACCGTCGACGGCAAGACGCTGGTTCTTGTATGCGTCATCGTCGGTGACCTCCTCGCCGAACCACGGCGGAGGGACGAACCGGTCCGCGGCGTCCGGGGAAGGGAACTCCACCTCGGCGGTGATAAGTCCCTCGAGGCGGCCCGCGTAGACGTCGAGCTCGATCGTTAGTCCCCCATCGGCTGGGAGCTCGTAGCGCGTCTTCTCGAGCGAGCGCCCGGCGCTCAGCTCCCATAGTCGTACAAATGTCTGGGGTTCGATTGCGAGCTCCTCCTCGGCGCGCGAGCGACCGCGACCACCTTTGACGGTGAGCGTCGTCTCGTCCGATCGCCGACGGACCCTGACCTCGGTCCCGGCGGGGTCGATGGCCACGTACCCCTGCTCGATTCGCGAGCTTGGGAAGTGCTCAAGGTCGGGCGGGGGAGCAGGGATGAGGTACTTGCGCTCGATCTCCATTTGCGTATACACATAGCGCAGTGCGCGCGATGGTGTTCGAGCAGGTGGGCCGGCCGCTGCGATTGATCGAGCGCCCCGTCCCCGTCCCTGAGCCCGGGCAGCTGCTCCTGCGCGTGCTCGCGTGCGGGATCTGCCGCACCGATCTCCACCTGCTCGACGGCGAGGTGGACGTGCCAGACCCGCCCCGCGCACTGGGGCACCAGATCGTCGGCGAGGTGGAGCCAGGGGGACGCCGCGTCGGCGTGCCCTGGCTCGGGTGGACCTGCGGCGTGTGCCGATACTGCCGGGCGGGACAGGAGAACCTGTGCGAGCGCGCGCGCTTCACCGGCCGCGACATCGACGGCGGATTCGCGGAGTACGCGGTGGCCGACGAGCGATTCTGCTTCCCGATCCCCGACGGCTATCCCGATATGCAGGCCGCGCCCCTGCTGTGCGCCGGGCTCATTGGCTACCGATCGTTGCGGATGTGCGGCGACGCGCGGCAGCTCGGGTTTTACGGCTTCGGCGCCGCCGCCCATATCCTCGTGCAGGTGGCCAACTGGCAGGATCGCGAGGTACTCGCGTTCACCCGCCCAGGCGACGAAGCAGGCCAGGCCTTCGCGCGCGAGATGGGCGCGGCATGGGCCGGTGGGTCAGACGACGCTCCGCCTGAGCCCCTCGACGCCGCGATCATCTTTGCCCCCGACGGGGCGCTCGTGCCCGCGGCGCTGCGAGCAGTACGACCGGGCGGCGTCGTCGTGTGCGGCGGCATCCACATGAGCGACATCCCCTCGTTCCCCTACGACATCCTGTGGGGCGAGCGAACGGTGCGCTCGGTCGCGAACCTGACGCGCAAGGACGGCACGGAGTTCCTCGAGCTCGCCCCCGGCGTTCCCGTGCGCACCCACGTCACGCAATATCCGCTCGAGGAGGCGGGCCACGCCCTCGAGGACCTCCGCGTAGGAAGATTCAGGGGCGCAGCCGTGGTCGTGCCCTGAAGACGGGCGCTCAGAGTCGGACGAGGGCATCCGCCCTCGGGGTGGGCCTCGACGAGGGTGCTGATGCGGAGGAGGAGTTCCTCGAGCGCCGCAACGTCGGCGCGCGGCGCGCCGCATCAGGCGAGGTGTTGAGCACCCCCAGGCAGTTGGGACCGACCAGGCGCATGCCCGCGTCGCGGCAGATTCCGAGCAGCTCAGCTTGACGGCGGTGCCCCTCTGCGCCGGCCTCGTTGAAGCCGGCGGACACCACGACGAGGGCACGTACCCCCGTCCCGGCGCAGTCGGCGGGCGACGGATGCCACGGCCGCCGCGGGGAAGGCGATGACGGCGATGACGGCGAGATCGACGGGGCCATCGACATCGAGGAGCGATGCGTACAGGTGGTCGCCGGGGGCGGGTCGGAGGGGCGGCGTCTTGCACGCAGGCTCTTGATAGCTCCGTTGGGACCAAGGGGCGCGCGTGCGCGGCTTCCCGACGAGCCTGGGGGCGGCTACGCTACCGCGGTCTGTAGGCCGGAGTGAACCCCAGTTGCAGCCGAGGAGGAGCCAGATGGGCAGCGAGATCGTCGTAGGCGATCGCGAGCAGGCGATCGCCTTCTCGTTCGAGGACATGATGCGCTACCACGGACCGGGCTCCCCGGGCGGGGTCGCGCACGCCTTCAAGGTGCTCGAGCGCGCCCTGCCGCTGCTCGAGCCCGACGGGATCGCGCAGCGCCACGAGATCACCGTGCATACCGCCTTCGGGGGGCCAGGGGCGCGTGACGCCTTCGAGCTCGTGACGCGTGCCGTGACCGAGGATCGGTACGTCGTCGACCTCGGGCTCGAGCGAGCAGAGCGCGGGCGGGCTCACGCGCGGTTCGTCTTCCGCCTCGGCTACCGCGGTCGCGAGGTCACGCTCCTCGTCAGAGACGGGGTTGTGAGCGACGAGTTCATCGACCTTGCCCGCACGCCCGGCCGCACCGCAGCGCAGGAGAGCCGCTTCACCGCGCTCAAGCAAGAGATGGCCGACCGGGTGATGTCGTCTGCGGCCGCGGAGATTTACGACGTAGCGGGCGGGTAGGTTCCCGCGCAGATGGCTGATCGCAGTGACATTGATTTCAGCTACTCGCTCACCGATCGGGTGGTCAGGCTGGCGCTGGGCGAGCTCGCGGACTTCAGCGCCGCCAAGTACGACGGCGATTACTCGCTCACCCTCGAGCAGGCCCAGCGCCGCAAGCACGACTACGTGGCCGAGCAGATCGGGATCGGCCCGGGTCGCCGGGTGATCGATCTCGGCTGTGGCTGGGGTGGGCTGCTCAACTACATCCGCGGCCGCGGCGCCACCGGGGTGGGCCTCTCGCTGTCCTCCGCGCAGGTGGCCGCCTGCCGCCGTCATGGCCTCGATGTCCACCTCCAGGACGCTCGCGAGGTCACCCCCGAGCAGTTCGGGGAGTTCGACGCGGCTGCGAGCCTCGGCGCCTTCGAGCATTTCTGCTCGCTCGAGGACTACCGCGCCGGGCGCCAGGAGGACGTCTACCGGCATTTCTTCGAGCGGGTGGCGAGCGTGCTCCCGGCCGGCAGCCGGTTTTACCTGCAGACGATGGTGTTCGGACGCAACATGATTCCCATCGACCAGGTCGACCGCCACGCGCCGCGCGATTCCGACGCCTGGTATCTCGCCATGATGCAGGCGGCGTTTCCCGGCTCCTTCCTCCCCTTCGGCTCCGAACAGGTGATCCGCTGCGCCGAGCCGGACTTCCGCCTGATCTCGAGCGTCAGCGGCCGCATCGACTACATCGAGACGATCCATCAATGGGACCTGAGGACCGAGGCATGGAATCCCCGGATGGCCTTGCTCAAGCTGCGCCTGCTCCCCCGCTGGCTCACGAGCTCGGAGTTCCGCTTCGCCTACACGTCGGGGGCGAGCTCTAACAAGGCATGCTTCGAACGCGAGCTGATGGACCATTACCGGATTGTGTTCGAGCGCTCCTGACGGTCTGTCGGTGATCGGCGACGCGCTCAGGCGGCGGCGGTGGCTCGGCAAGATTCGCCGCGGCGCAGACGCGAGAGGCCCGTGGTACACAGAGGTACTGGCGGGGATCGCGCTGAGCTACCCGAATTGCTGCTACGTCGAAATCGGAGTCGAGCACGGAGTGTCGATGACCATCGTCGCCCCCTGCTGCCGCGAGGTCCACGGCTGCGACATCGAGGACCGCTCCCGGTCGATGCCCCGCGGCGCGCGCTTCTGGCACATGCCCTCGGACGAGTTCTTCGCGCGCTACGACGGGACGGCCCCCTCGCTTGTCTTCATCGACGGCGGCCACACCTACGAGCAGGCCAAGCGCGACTACGAGAACGCACGGCGCATCCTCGCCCCGGGAGGCATCATCGCCCTCCACGACACTTGGCCGGGAGACGAGGCCAACGCCACCCCCGATCAGTGCGGCGAGGTATGGCGCCTGGAGCGGGAGATCGCCGACGAGCGCGCCGCGCAAAAGCGCGCCGCGCAAGCGCGGGGCGAGAAGTTCACCTTCGCGGTCTTCCCAGGGCTGACGCTGGTGCGTTCGTAGCCGGCTGACAACCGGCGCGCAGCTCGGCGGGACCGCCAGTGGCGTGACGATAGGGTGCAGGGCTGCTGTGAAGATCATCTACACGTTCACCGACGAGGCGCCGGCACTGGCGACGCGGTCGCTGCTGCCGATCCTCGAGGCCTTCGCCGGCGCAGCCGACGTCGAGGTCGAGCTGCGCGACATCTCGCTCGCCGGCCGGATCCTCGCGCAGTTCCCCAAGCACCTCGACCCCGAGGAGCGCGTCGCCGATGCTCTGAGCGAGCTCGGCGAGCTCGCGAAGACGCCGGAGGCGAACATCATCAAGCTGCCCAACATCAGCGCTTCGGTGCCCCAGCTCAAGGCGGCGATCGCCGAGCTCCAGGGCAAGGGCTTCGGGATCCCCGACTACCCGGACGAGCCGGGGGACGAGGAGCAGCGCCAGGTGCGCGCGTGCTACGACAAGGTCAAGGGGAGCGCCGTGAACCCGGTGCTCCGCGAGGGCAACTCCGATCGCCGGGCGCCGGCCTCGGTCAAGGCGTTCGCGCGCAGGCACCCGCACTCGATGGGCGCCTGGTCGCCGGATTCGCGCTCGCGGGTCTCGACGATGACCGACGGCGACTTCCGCTCGACTGAGCAGTCGGTCACCGTCGAGCACGAGGGCATGGTGAGGATCGAGCATGTGGCCGGGGACGGGACGGCGACCGTGCTCAGGGAGAACGTGCCCGTCACCGCGGGTCAGGTGGTCGACGCCGCGGTGATGCGCGCGCGGGCGCTCGACGAGTTCCTCGCCGCCCAGATAGCTGAGGCCAAAGAGCAGGGCGTCCTCTTTTCGGTGCACCTGAAGGCGACGATGATGAAGGTGTCCGATCCGATCATGTTCGGTCACGCTGTGCGCGCCTATTTCCCTGCTCTCTTCGCCGAGCACGGCGCCGCGCTCGCCTCGGTCGGGGTGAACGCCAACGACGGCATGGCGGCGCTGCTGACCGCGATCGAGAAGCTCCCCGAATCTGAGCGCGACGCGATACGCGCGGCGATCGACGCCGCCTACGCGAGCGGCCCGGGGCTGGCCATGGTCGACTCCGACCGCGGGATCACCAACCTCCATGCCCCCAGCGACGTGATCGTCGACGCGTCGATGCCCGCCGCCATCCGCACCTCGGGGCAGATGTGGAATGCCCAGGGAGAGCTGCAGGACACCAAGTTCACCATCCCCGATCACTCCTACGCGGCGCTCTACGCCGAGACCGTCAACCACTGCCGCGAGCACGGCGCCTTCGACCCGGCCACCATGGGCACCACCCCGAACGTGGGGCTGATGGCCCAGGCGGCCGAGGAGTACGGCTCGCACGACACGACCTTCGAGATGACCGCCGCCGGCACGGTCCGCGTAATCGTCGACGGCGATCAAGGCGACGAGACGACCCTGCTCGAGCATGCCGTCGACCCCGGGGACATCTGGCGCATGTGCCGGACGAGCGACGCGGCGATCGAAGACTGGACGCGCCTCGCAGTGGCGCGGGCGCGCGAGACCGGCGCCCCGGCGGTCTTCTGGCTCGATGAGACCCGCCCCCACGACGCCGAGCTGCTGCGCAAGGCGCGCCCCGCGCTCGCGAAGCTCGAGACCCAAGACGGCGGGTTCGCGCGCTTGGAGGTCGAGATCATGGACGTCGCCACGGCCACCCGCTTCACCCTCGGGCGCGCCCGGCGCGGCGAGGACACAATCTCGGTCACCGGCAACGTTCTCCGCGACTACCTCACCGACCTCTTCCCCATCCTCGAGCTCGGCACGAGCGCCAAGGTGCTCTCGATCGTGCCGCTGATGGAAGGCGGCGGGCTGTTCGAGACCGGCGCCGGCGGTTCGGCGCCCAGGCACGTCCAGCAGTTCCTCAAGGAGAATCATCTGCGCTGGGATTCGCTCGGGGAGTTCCTCGCGCTCGTCCCCTCCTTCGAGCTGCTGGCGGAGAAGACCGGCAATCCGCGCGCCAAGCTCCTGGCCGACACGCTCGACCGCGCCACCGGCCGGATGCTCGAGGGGAACCGCTCGCCCTCGCGCAAGGCCGGAGAGCTCGACAACCGCGGCAGCCACTTCTACCTCGCGCTCTACTGGGCGCGGGAGTTGGCCGAGCAGACCGGGGACGCGAGCGTGGCTGAGCGCTTCGCTCCGCTGGCCGAGCGCCTGAGCGCCGAGGAGGAGAGGATCGTCGACGAGCTCGCCTCCGTGCAGGGCTCACCGGTGGACATCGGCGGCTACTACCGCCCGGACGCGGATCGGGTGGCGGCGGCGATGCGCCCGAGCGCGACGCTCAACGGCGCGCTCGCGAGCTTCTGAGGAGCTTCTGACGCTGACGCGCGTGACGGGTCCGGGGGGCAGGCGTATAGGTTGCGTGCGTTCCGGCAGTCGATCTAAGGAGTTTCCCGTGCGTGTTCCGATGGCGGCCGCGGTCGCCGGTCTATCGCTGATCTTTGCCCCGGCGGCGCTCGCCGACGCGACCACGCCCTCGACCCTGAGCGTCCAGGGCTCGGGGTCGGTGATGGTGATCCCGGACGTGGCGTCGCTGTCGGTGTCGGTGACGCGCTCGGCTCCGGCATCCCGAGCCGCGCTGTCGGCGGCCAACCAACGGGTGGACGCCATCGTCGGCGCCGAGCGCGCGTTGGGCGTGCCGGGGTCGGGGATCCAGACAAGCGGGGTCAACGTGTCTCCCGGCACCGTCCGGGTGGGACCGCGGGGCAGGCGGCACCGCGTGCGTCGCTTCATCGCGACGGAGTCGCTGTCGATCACCACAACGGCGGCGATCGTCGGTCAGGCGATCGATGTCGCCGTGCGGGCCGGCGCGGATAGTGTCGACGGCCCCAACTTCTCCTTCTCCGATCCGTCCGCGGGAATGGTGGCCGCCACTAACGCGGCGCTGGCCGACGCCCGCCGGCGGGCCAGTGCCGCGGCCGCCACGCTCGGCTACACGGTGACCGGCGTGCAGTCCGTCAACCTCGACCCGCAGTCCGGCGTCGCCGTGCCGGCAAGCGGTACCGGCAGCACGGCCCCCGTTGCCGCGAAGCCGCCGACCCCGACGACGGTCCACCCCGGCGCCCAGCAGGTCGACGCGACCGTCGCCGTGGTCTACACGATCGCGCCGGCGTGAGGTCACCTGCCTATTCCATCGCTCTGGACATGACCTCAACATGTGAGCTACCCTTGCAGCGCATCGGGGCTAGTGTCCTCAAGTACTGCTCCACGCTGCCGATGCCTACCCCGTGAGTACTTCGGTCCCCCCTCCCGGTACGCCCGATCCGGTGGCCAGCGAGCCGCCCCCGACGCCTGCGTCACGCAGCGCGCGCCCGAAGGTGCTTGGCTCAGTGATGGTGCTGCTTGGCTCAGTTGTCGTGGTAGCGGTTCTCGCCGTCGCCGTCTTCGGCGGGTCGGCGAAAAAGGTAATCGACCCGGTCGCGCAGGCAGCCACGGTTTCCGCGAGCGCGCCTGGCTACCAGCTGCACATGTCGATGGACATCGCCGGCTCGGGAACATCGACGCCGATCACCGCGACCGGAGACGGAAGCTTCGACCTCCGCGACCACGCCGGCTCGCTGTCGCTGGCGATAAAACTCGGCAACGATCCGCAGGTGATCCAGACCCTGGGGAGCAGCACTCTGAAGATCCGGGAGATCATCCACGGCACCACCGTCTACGTGAAGATCCCGGCCGCCGCGGCGAAGGTGCTTCCGACCTCAGGCAAGCAGTGGATCTCTATCGACCTCAGCAAGCTCACGGGGATCCCCGGCCTCTCTTCGCTGGAGAGCAACCCGGCCGCCAGCAACCCCGCCGACATGCTTCAGTATCTGCGCGCGGCCTCGAACAGCATCGTCGCGGTAGGGCAGCAGCAGGTCGATGGGTTCCAGACCACCCACTACCGCGCCGATTTGAGCCTCGACCGTGCCGTGAACTCGGTGCCCTCAGCCGACCGCGCGGTCGCGCAGCAGGCGATCGCGAAGATCGAGCAGCTCACGCAGATCCACCACATTCCGGTCGACGTGTGGGTCGACGCGCACCACCTGGTCCGTCGGTTCGAGATGAACTTCAACGCGAGTCGTTCAGGTGGACCCACGGTGGACGAGCATATAGCGATCGACGTCACGCACTACGGGCCGCAGCCCCTCCCCGCGCTGCCGCCCGCGAGCGAGGTCGCCGACCTGAACTCGTTGCTCAGCTCTCTCGGCTGAGCGGCGCCGCCACCACGACCGCGCCCGCGGCCACCGCCGAGCGATCCCGCGCGGTATCGATCGGCTGCCCCGCGAGCTGACCGCCGGCGCAGTCCTCGGAGTTGACCGTGCGCCGCGGGTTGCGAATGCCGGCCAGGCCGAGTACTCCACCCAGCGCGACGAGTATCGCGGCGATGTCGATGCCGATGTGGAAAGCGTGGACCGAGGCCGACTGCACGGCCCGGGCCGCCGGCTCGCCGACCGTCGCGGGATCGACTCGGGCGAGGGTCTGGCTGCGCGCCGCGGCGAGGGCAGAGCGAGCCACCGGTGTGAGCCTGAGGTGGTCCAGGCGCTGATTCAGCGTCGAGTTGAACTGGGCGGAGATCACCGCCCCGACGGCGGCGATGGCGAGCAGGCTGGCGATGCGTGCGATTGCGTTGTTGATGCCCGAGGCGATCCCGGCGTTGGACTCGTCGGCGTCGGAGAGCACCGCCGCGGTCAGGGGTGCGACGGTGGCGGAGAGCCCGACCGAGAAGACGATCAGCGCGGGGAGCAGACCGGTGACGTAGTTCACATGTGGACCGATGCGGAGCATGAGCGCCAGGCCGACGGCGGCGACCAGCGGTCCCGCGCCCATGAACAGTCGGGGCCCGAGGCGGTCCGCCAGCTTGCCCATGCGCTTGGAGAGGACGAACATGACGATCGTCGAGGGCAGGAGTGCGAACCCGGCCGTAAGGGCGCGGTACCCGGCGACCTCCTGGAGGAAGAGGACGAGGAGGAAGAAGGTGATCCCCAGCCCGCCGTACATGGCGAAGGTCTCGACGTTGCCGACGGCGAAGTTGCGGCGCTTGAACAGGCCCAGCGGCAGCATCGGGTCGAGGGTGCGGCGCTCGTGGACCAGGAACAGGGCGAGCAGCGCCACCCCGCCCAGGCCCGAACCCCACACCTGAACACTGCTCCAGCCGACGACGGGCTGGCGGATCAGCGCCAGGACCGGCCCGGCGAGCCCCAGGAACGTGAGCGCGGCGCCGAACCAGTCCACGCGAGCGTGCGCGGTGCCGCGCGCGCGGGCGGGAACCGCGAGCGAGACGAGCACCAGGGTGGCCACCACGAAGGGAATATTCACCGCGAAGATCAGCCGCCACGACACCGCGTCGACCAGGAATCCCCCGGCCAGCGGTCCGACCACGGTGGCGATTCCCGACCACGCCGTCCACGAGCCGATGGCAGCGCCGCGCTCATCGGGCGGGAAGGCGGAGACGATCACCGCCAAGGCGCTGGGAGTGAGCAGCGCGCCGAAGGCGCCCTGCAAGGCCCGGCAGGCAATCAGCACCTCGATGGTGGGGGCGATCGCGCACAGCAGCGAGACGATCCCGAAGCCGGTGACGCCGATCGAGAACACCCGACGCTCGCCGAACACGTCGCCGAGCGAGCCACCGACGAGGATCAGCGAGCCGAGGGCGAGCAGATAGGCGTTAGACACCCACTGCTGGCCGGCGAGCCCGCCCCCAAGATCGGCGCGTATGGCGGGCAGCGCAACGTTGACGGCGGTGGCGTCGAGCCCGGCCACGAAAGACCCCATGATCGCCGCGAGCAGAGCTAAACGCTTGCGGCGATCCGGCATGTCCCTCCTCAGGTCGTCTTGGCCGTGCGCCCCCGGTGGCGCCCATCGTAATCAATGTGGCGATGCTCGGACGGGGCATCGGGTTCAGATGCTCTCAGCCCGGCCCGACGGCCGGCCGGGCGCGCGGTGACTTGGGGCGGTGGATGCTCGAGCAGGCCTTGTCAGACCATTGCGCTGGCAGACGTCAGACCATCCGAACATCGAGATGTCGGTCAATGTCTCCGCGCACGAGTTCATGTCCGTTGGCTTCGCGGCGACCGTCGCGGCGGTCCTCAGATCACCAGCGGACCCAAGGCCTATTGACCGTCGAAATCACCGAGAGGGTGTTCGCGCGAGACGAGAAGCGCGCCGGCGTCGTGCTCGCCGAGCTCAAGGATCTCGGGGTCAAGCTAGCCCTCGATGCCTTCGGCACCGGGTACTCCTCGCTCGGCTACCTGAACACCCTCCCGATCGACTACCGTCGGCATCGGGGCC
>JALYZL010000592.1 GCA_030948875.1 Actinomycetota bacterium | reverse complement strand
GCGACATGCAGGGGCAGGTGACGGGCAGCCACCTGACCTCGCTGCACTCCGTCGACAACGCCTACTTCGCCAAGCTCCTGGCGCTGCTCGAGGACGCCGCGCTCACCGTGGTGTCAAACCCGTTGCTCAACATGATCACCCAGGCGCGGTCTGACACCTACCCGAAGCGGCGAGGCTTGACCCGCGTACGCGAGCTCATGGCGGCGGGGATCAACGTGAGCTTCGGTCACGACTGCACCCTCGACCCCTGGTATCCGCTGGGGGCGGCTGACATGCTCGAGGTCGCCTCGATGGGAGTGCACGCGTGCCAGATGTCGGGCGAGCACGAGCTCGGGCTCATGTTCGACGCTGTGACGGTGAACGGCGCCCGGACGCTCGGGCTGTCCGGCTATGGCCTCGAGGTCGGGTGCGCCGGGGACTTGGTTGTGTTGGACGCCTTCAGCGTCGCCGACGCCCTGCGCACGCGTCCCGCGCGGCTCGCCGTCGTGCGCGGGGGCGAGGTGGTCGCGCGCGCCACCGCACCCGAGCGCACCGTTCTCGGGCCGGGCCTCGAGGGTCCCGTCGATTTCGTCCAGCCGGCCTTTCGATGACCAACAGCGAGGAGTCCTGCCGATGTCGATCCTGATCCAGAACGCGACTGTCATCGCCGTCGACGAGGAGCACGGCACCACGCCGTTCCCCGCCGACATCCGCGTCGACGGCGACCGCATCGATCAGATCGGACCCGAGCTGCCGGTTGGCGACGCGTCGGAGGTCATTGACGGCCGCCGCCGGCTGGCCATCCCCGGCCTCATCAACTCCCACTTTCACTCCAATCAGAACTTCATGCGCGGCCGCTATCCGAGCCGCCCGCTCGAACTGATGATGCTCTATGCCTATCCCTTCGATCCCTCGATCGCCATCTCGCCCGAGCTCGTGTACCTGCGGACCCTGGCGGTGGCCATCGAGGCGCTCAAGAGCGGCGTCACCTGCGTCCTTGACGACTGCGCCGAGCTGCCCGGCCAGGACATGGGTCAGCTCGCGGCTCTGTTCGGCGCCTACCAGGAGTCGGGCATCCGCGCCAACTGCTCCGGACACGTCATCAACCGGCCCTTCGCCGACACGCTGCCCTACGCCGAGCGCTTCCTCCCCGACGACCTCGTCGAGCTCTTCCACGCCGCGGAGCCGCCCACCACCGAGGCGTACATGGACTTCGCCGCCGAGGCGGTCTCGCGCTTCCACGGACACGGGCGGCAGCGTTTCGTGGTCGCCCCGTCGGGCCCGCAGCGGTGCACCGTGGATCTCCTCGGCGCAGCCGCCGAGTTCGCCAAGCGCCACAAGACGGCCTACCACACCCACGTGCTCGAGACCAAGGTGCAGCTCGTCACCGGTCGCGAGCTGTACGGGAAGAGCCTCGTCCAGCACCTCCACGACGCAGGCGCCCTCAACGAGCGCCTGACCATGGCCCACGCGATCTGGATCACTCCCGAGGACATCGAGCTCATGGTCGCCTCGGGGTGCTCGGTGGCCCACAACCCCGTGTGCAACCTGCGCATCGGGTCCGGCATCGCCCCGCTGCGCGAGCTCCTCGACGCCGGAATCAACGTCGCCCTCGGCACCGACGAGATCGACTGCAACGATTCGGGACGCCTGTTCGACGTCATGCACCTGGCGGGACTCATACACAATCTCACCGACTACGACTACGACCTCTGGCCCACCGCCGCCGAGGTCCTGTACGCCGCGACCATGGGCGGAGCGCGCAGCCTGTGCCTCGAGGACGATGTCGGCTCGCTCACCGTCGGCAAGAAGGCCGACATCGTGCTGGTGGACCTCGACGCGTCGCCCTTCGTCCCGTTGAATGATCCCTGCGTGCACCTCGTCTACTCGGAGAACGGCTCGTCGGTGACCGACGTGCTCGTCGACGGCGAGGTCGTTGTCCGCGACCGTAAGCTCACCCGCATCGACGAGGCTGCCGTGCTCGCGGAGATCGCCGACCGGGCGCCCGAGTACCTGGCCCAGCGCGACGAGTGGGAGGCCGTCGCCCGCGAGTACGAGCCCCACATGAAGGCGCTCTACATGCACTGTATGGAGCAGGACATGGGGCTTGATCGTTTGGCCGCGGGAGCACACGGGAAGCGGGTGGGAGCATGAGCGTGCTCATCCGAGGCGGCCGGATCATCACCGCCGCCGACGATTACACCGGCGACGTGTTCATCGAGGACGAGACCGTGTCGATGATCGGCCGGGGGCTGGAGGTGTCGGCCGATCGCGTGATCGACGCGAGCGGCAAGTATGTGCTCCCGGGCGCGATCGACCCCCACACGCACATGGAGATGCCCTTCGGCGGGACCGTGAGCTGCGACGACTTCACCTCGGGGACGACCTCGGCGGCGTTCGGCGGCACCACCGCGCTCGTCGACTTCTGCCTCCAGCAACCCGGGCAGTCGATTCCCGACGCGCTCGCCACCTGGCACGAGAAGATCGAGCGCTGCGCGCCGGTGATCGACGTCGGCTTCCACATGGCCGTGACCGACCTCCACGACGCCGGCCGCCCCGAGGACCTCGCCCGCCTCCCCGAGGAGGAGGGGGTGACGAGCTTCAAGCTCTTCATGGCCTACAAGGGCGCGATCATGGTCGACGACGAGACCCTGTTCCGCACCATGCAGGTCGCCGCCGGCTCGGGCGCCCTGATCATGGTCCACGCCGAGAACGGCGACGTGATCGACGTCCTCGTCAAGCAGGCGCTCGCCGAGGGCAAGTCCGAGCCGCGCTGGCACGCCGTCACGCGGCCGCCGATCACCGAGGGCGAGGCCACGAATCGCGCGATCATGCTCGCCCACCTCGCCGGCTGTCCCCTCTACGTGGTCCACGTCTCTTGCCAGGAGGCGATCGATCCCGTGGCCCGCGCCCGCGCCGCGGGCTGGAAGATCTGGGCCGAGACCTGCACCCAGTACCTGTTCATCGAACAGAGCGACCTCGAGGAGCCCGACTTCGCGGGCGCCAAGTATGTGTTCACGCCCCCGCCCCGCCCGGCCGAGAACCAAGAGCACCTCTGGCGCGCGCTCGCGGGCGGCGTCCTCTCGGCCGTCTCCAGCGACCACGCTCCCTTCAACCTGGCCACCCAGAAG
>JALYZL010000564.1 GCA_030948875.1 Actinomycetota bacterium | reverse complement strand
ATGGCCCCTCGGGCCGCGGACGGCGCCGCGCACCATGAGCGAGCCCGCGCCGCGCACGGTGACCCGGCCCGCGCCGCGCATTCCCCCGTCCACGCCTACGCTCGTCCGCCGAGCGCCGCGGTGAGGGCGCGTGCCCCCTGCCGGAGGGGGGCGAGCAACCCCGTCGGGTCTTCGAGCCGGCTCGCCGGGCCTTGGATTCCGAGGATGGCGGCGAGCGCGCCGGTGTTGTCGAACACGGGCGCGGCGATCGCGTTGACGTCCTCCTCGCGCTCGCCGAAGACGGTGCCGTAGCCGCGCTCGCGAACCGCCGCGACCTCGATCGCGAGGGTGCGGCGGTCGGTGATGGTTTGGTCGGTGAGGGCGACGAGGTCGCGCTCGGGAGGGAGCTCGGCGCCGCCGAAGGCGAGCATCACCTTGCCCACGGCGGTGGCGTAGGCGATGCTCGGCCGTCCCAGGCGGGCCATGCTCACGACCCCGGAGCGAGCAGGGATGGAGTCGACGGTGATCGCCTCGCGCTCGCTCGGAACCGACAGGGTCGCGGTCTCGCCGGTGCTCTCCATGAGCTCGACGAGGACGGGGCGCGCCAGGCCCTGGAGGTCGAGCCGGGAGAGGACGCGGTCCGCCAGGGTGACGAGCTGCAGTCCGAGCCGGTACGGCCCCTGCCCGTCGCGCTGGACCATGCCCGCGGACTCGAGGGTGGCGAGCAGACGTGACGCCGTGCTCGGGTTGACTCCGATCCGCCGCGCGAGCTCGTTGACGCCGAGACCCGCCTCAGCGCCGGCGAGCTCGTCGAGGAGCGCCAAGGCGCGGGCGACCGAGGCGATGGGCCGAGGGCCTGAGCTCGCATGTTGCACCATCGGCAATAGTATTGCGCTCCCCGCCACGATTGTCTACGATCGCTCGGATGTCGTTCGTGCTCACATGCTCCCTAGCTGTGTCTGCAGTGCGTGGCCGGCGGCGGGACGTCGAGCGCTGGGTTGCGGTCGAAGAACCCGTTGGGATTGAGCGAGAACCCGATCCGGTGGACCGGCATCACCGGCCAGTCCTCGGTGCGCGGGATGTGATGGTGCCCCATCGAGTACCAGAGCACGACGTCGGTGTCCTCGGTCGGGCGGTCGGCCTTGATCCACGCGGGCAGCCCGTCGCCACCGGGGTGCTGGTTGGGGTAGTCGCCCGCGGCGAAGCGCTGGGTCGGGTCGTAGGGGGTCACCCACACGTGGCCGGTCATGAACCCGGCGCGGGCCGCGATCGACGATTCGGGATGCACGAATGAGGCCACGTTCTCGCCCGGCTCCAGCTTGTAGCCGACCGGGGCGTTGACCCCGTTGTGAACGGAGGGATTGATTACCTTCCAGTAGCGCCCCCGTAAGGGGTCGACCATCCGGCCGCTCTCGCCCTCGCGCGCGAGCACGGTCTCCACCGCCCGGAAGGCGTTGCCCGCTGGGTTATCGGGTCCCATGGGCACGGCCTCGGTATCGACCTCGACCACCGAGTTCCGCACACCATCGACCATCATGTCGAGGCGGACGTTGAAGAAATGCTGATGGTTGGGAGCCGTCAGCCCCGGCGCGATCCGGGTGGCGTGCGGCGTCGGCTCGCCGGGCGCGGCGGCGCCGGTCGAGACGATCCCCGTGAGCTTGACCTCTGACTCGATCGAGCCATCCTGGAAGAAGGACCAGTAGTAGCCGTACTCGTAGTTGCCAACGGTGGCGACGAAGGACACCACGAGGCGGCGGCTGCGCCTGACCTCGGTTTCCCCGGTGCGCCAGTCGATGTGCTTCCACATCAAGGAGAAGTCCTCCTCGTGGAGGCAGATGGCGTTGCGGAGAACCTTCGGCTCGCCGGCGGCGTCGGAGAGGACGGCGTCGAAGTAGTGGATCTCCCCCAGACAGTCGCACCCGAGCTCGAGCGAGTTGGCGAGCACGCCGATCCCGTACTCGCCGATGTCGAAGGCGTTCTTCCAGACGTGAGTGGGCGCGACCTCGCCGTAAGGGACGACCATCTCCGAGAACGACGCGCGGTAGAGGACCGGGCGCAGGCGGTCGCCGTCCTCGTAGGCCGCGGTGTGGATCACCAGCCCCTCGCGGGCAGTAAAGCCGATCCGCAGCCTCCACTTCTGCCAGCGGATCTCGTGACCGTCGACGTTGAAGCTCGGGCCCTCGGGCTGGGTGATCTCGATCGGGCGTAGATCGTTGCGGAGATCCCCGACGTAGCGGGGCGCGTAGTTGCCGCTCTCCGTCGGCAGCGGCGTGATGCCGTGATCCTCAATTCGCACCACCTCCATGTTGTGGAGGTCCACGAAGGCGATCAGCCCCTCCACGGGCCGCGCGTAGCCGTTGTCTCCCTCCTCGTTGCGCACCCACGTAAGCGCCCGGCAGAACCGGGTGGCCGTGCCCTCCGAGGCGCCGCACGACCACGGGTCGATCATCAGCAGGTC
Source organism: Actinomycetota bacterium (assembly GCA_030948875.1). Lineage (GTDB taxonomy): Bacteria > Actinomycetota > Thermoleophilia > Solirubrobacterales > Solirubrobacteraceae > Palsa-465. The sequence goes on along the minus strand of JALYZL010000564.1, from coordinate 9,194 downwards.
GGGGTTGGTGATCCCGCGCTTGGACAGCGCCGCGAGGTACTCGGGGTGTCCCTTGAGCATCTCCTCGCACTCGACGAACTCCTCTTCCATGATCCGCGGTTGCACTCCGGGGATGTGGCGCCACTCGGTGACCGTCCCCGCGTCGAGCGACACGACCGCTTCGTGCACGGCGCCGTCGGCGCGGTCCATGACGATGATGAACGCCTCCCGCTCGACCGGCCCGGCCAGCGGCCAGTCGAGCACGTTGGCCTTGCTCGGCTCGTGGAGCTCGACGGTCGAGAAACGCACCGTGTCCGCGAGCTCGCGCTCGGCGCGGAGGACGGCGACCGCGCGGGTGATCTCCTCCGCGCTCAGCGGCTCGAGCGGGTGGGGGCCGGCGGGTGCGAGTCCGCGATCGAAGGACGAGCGGGGGTTGGCGGTGTCGGTCATGCAGTCGCTCCTCAGGAGTCCGTCGCTGCTGCCATCAGCCTGTCACCGTCACTGCCACCGCGCCCGTTGGATCGTCGGGACTCGGGGGATCGAACACCACTCGTCCGATCGTGCTGTGCCGGGCCATGTCGACCGTGCGGTAGTAGATGCCGATGCCGATGCCGATGAGGAAGGCGCCGAGGACGAACCACGGAATCGCCTTGATGAAGAAGGCGTGGCCCGCCCCGGACAATGCCGCCCGGTTGGCGATAAGCAGGTAGCACGCCACGAACATCGCCATGGCGCCGATGATCGGGGCCAGCAGGGTGCGCCACCAATGGAACCCGTCGCGCGCCGTGGTGAGGAAGTACCTGACGATGGCCACCGAGGCAAGGCCTTGGACGAAGAGGATGCCGAGCACGCCGAGGAGCGGCAGCCATGTGCCCATCTTCAGCAGTGCCGCCGAGTTGCTCGGGTCCGAAGCGGTGAAGCCGATGATCCACAGCCCGGCGAGCACGGTCACGAGCATGCTGGCGCGGTGCGGGGAATTGTGTCTCGCGTGGGTGAGGGAGAACGAGCCCGGAAGCAGCCGCTCGCGTGCCATCGAGAAGGCGTAACGCGAGGAGGTGTTATAGAACGCAGTGGCGCAGGCGAACGAGCTGGTGACGATGAGCACCTTGAACGCGTCGGTGAGCGAGACACCGAAGAACCGGCCGGTGAGCGGGTAGAACGCCGACACGTACTTACCGCTGAACTGGTCGGAGACCGCCTTGACCGATCCGAACTGGCCCCAGCCGGTGACGAACATGTAGGCGATGAAGGTGTACAGGAGGCCGAGCCCGATGACCGAGATATAGGTGGCCGGTCCCATCAGCTTCTTCGGGGACCGGGATTCCTCGGCGTAGTTGGGCGCCATCTCGAACCCGACCCACGACCAGAACGCCCCGAAGAGCGCGATCCCCGCGGCAGCGGCCCCGAACACCTTCACGGCGGCGGCGTTGCTGAAGATCGAGGTCGGGTCCAGCGGCTCGGCGCTCAGGCCGTGGGCACCACCCTGCGCCAGCACGGCGATCCCGAAGACGGCGAGCGCGAGTACCTCGGCGGTAAGGAACACGCCGAGAACCTTGGCGGTCAGCTCGATGTGGAACCAGGCGAGGGCAGACATCACCGCGAGCGCGATCGCCTCGATCAGCCAAGCCGGGAGGTTGATCGAGAAGAATTCCAGCAAGGTGGAGTGACCGAAATACCCGCACACCCCAAGTACCGCGGGCACGAAGATGATGTAACACATCCAGATGAGCAGACCGGAGCCGCCGCCGCCGTCTGCCCCAGGCCGTGCGAGATGAAGCTGTAGAAGCCGCCGCTCGCGGTGACACGGCGTGCCATCGCCACGTACCCGACGGAGAAGATGGTGAGCGCGACGGTGGCGACGAGGAACGCGGCCGGAGCGGCTGACCCGCCGCCCTGGATGGCCACGGGGACGTTGAAGAGCATCGCTGTGATCGGCGCCGCGCCGGTGACGATCATGAAGAGCACGCCCGGTAGGCCGACGGCATTGCCCGCCAGTCGCTTCTCGGTGGGATGGTCCCCGGCGCTCAGCAGCGTCGACTGAGGTGCACCTTCGAGCGTCGCCACGGGCGGTGTGGCAAGCGATGCCATGCGTAACCCTCCGATCCAACGGTGGCGCCAACCAGCCGTCGGCTAGCTATTGTGAATTGCAGCTGTGGTACCGCAGGCGCACACAGCTCGTCCTTCGCAGCTCGAGTGACTGGCAGTTTGCTTGCGGCCACAAGCGCTGTCATTGGCCCTATGGCGAAGGATTGCCCGTGGGCAATTGGACATACCAAATGCCGGAAGAGCGGGCGACGCCTGGGCGCCGAAGCACACGCCGAGCACCGGGGTGTCAGCGGCGAGCGCGCCGCGTAGGAGCACGTGGTGGCGGGCGATCCAGTCGGGCTCGGCGGCGTAGGCCGAGTAGCTCGAGCACCTGGGCGGCGGCCTCCTCCTGGGCGCGTCCCACAGGCCGTGCTCGGCGATGAAACCCGCGCGCGGGACCGGGGGCGGGGGCGTCCTGCGCCGTGACCTGCTCTGTTGCGGACATCGCCTTCCTCTATGTGTCGCGATCCGAAATGAGCCTACATTTGGACAAACGACTTGCCCATTGGCCCTCTGTCCAGCGTTGATTGGCCGGTTGTGGTAGCACGGGGGGCGAACCGGGCCTGACGGGCGATGTCGCCGCGGCCCGCTAGCATCCGAGCCGTCAGAACCGCGACCCGCGCTACGAAACGCCGGATAGTCAGGGAAAACGCAACGCGGGCCGGCGCTACCCCGCCGCGCCATTGCGCTCTGGGCAATGCCATTGCGTTGACCGCGACCGCACTACGATCCCAGTCATGCGCGAGATCTTCCGTCCCGGGCGCATGTGGCGCTGGCGCGGCGAGCTGCGAGCCAGCTACGACGTGGCGATAATCGGCGGCGGCGCCCACGGGCTGTCGACCGCTTACCACCTCGGCCGCCTCGGCGCGGGGCGGGTGGGGGTGCTCGAGCAGGGCTACATCGGCTCCGGGGCGGCGGGCCGGAACACCACCATCCTCCGCTCCAACTACAAGACCTCCGAGGGTGCCCGCTTCTACGACGCCAGCATCCGCATGTACGAGCGCCTGTCGGCGGAGCTCGACTTCAACATGCTCGTCTCCCAGTCGACGCCGCCGAGGTCAAGCGCCTGTGCCCGCCCGTCAACGTCTCCGAGGACGTCACCTATCCGATCATGGGGGCGCTCTACCACCCGCCCGGCGGGATCGAGGTGCAGGGGCTCGACGTGTTGGGGGGTCGCATCACGGCGGTGCGCACCGATCGCGGCACCATCGGGGCGGGCCAGGTGATCAGCGCCACCGCGGGATGGAGCACGCTCGTGGGCGCGATGGCGGGCATCGAGCTGCCGATCACCACCCACATCCTTCAGGCGTGCGTGACCGAGCCCGTGAAGCCGTTGCTCGACGTGGTGATCGTCCCCTCGCAGATGCACGTGTACATCTCGCAGTCCGACCGGGGCGAATTTGTCATCGGCTCGGAGATCGAGCCGTGGACGACGTACCGGATGCAGGGGACGCTGATCGCGCCCTTCGCGCTCGAGCGGTTCTACGAGGACCGGCTCGTGTCCGAGCTGGCGGCGGCTGCGGTAAGCCACTGATGAGCCTCCCCCCCGCGGCGCCGCCGCGTGGAGCCGATCACACCGCCCGGCTGCTCGTCTCCTGTCCCGACGGTCCCGGGATCGTCGCCGCGATCTCGAGCTTCCTCTTCGGGCAGGGGGCGAACATCGTCGCCAACGACCAGTACTCGACCCATCCCGAGCACGGCACCTTCTTCATGCGCGCCGCCTTCTATCTTCCGGCCCTCGAGGCCTCGGACGCGCGCGCCCGCTTCGAGGCCGCCTTCGGCGAACTCGCGGCGCGCTTCGCGATGCAATGGCGAATCTCCTACGCCCACGAGCGCCGGCGGGTGGCGCTGATGGCCTCGCGCGAGGATCACTGCCTGTTCGACCTTCTCTGGCGCCAGCGCCGCGGCGAGCTCGACATGGACATCGAGTGCGTGATCTCCAACCACGACCACTCGCGCGCCGAGGTCGAGGCGCTCGGCTTCGCCTACCGCCACATTCCCGTGACCGCGGCCGACAAAGGGCCGGCCGAGGCCGGTGCGCTCGAGCTCCTGGCCGGCCGTGTCGACCTGGTGATCCTCGCCCGCTACATGCAGATCCTCAGCCCCGACTTCCTCGATCGGGTGGCGTGCCCGGTCATCAACATCCACCACTCCTTCCTGCCCGCGTTCGCGGGCGCCGAGCCCTACCGCCGCGCCTACGACCGCGGTGTCAAGCTGATCGGCGCGACCGCTCACTACGCGACAGCCGAGCTCGACGCGGGCTCGATCATCGAACAGGACGTGCCGCGCGCGGGGCATGGTTACACGCTCGAGGGATCTCGTCCGCGTGGGCCGCGACCTCGAGCGCCTCGTCCTCGCCCGCGCCGTCCGCAGCCACCTCGATGACCGCGTGCTCGTGCACGAGGGCAGGACGATCGTTTTCTAGCGCCGGGTTGGGGACGGTTGTGGGAGGTCGCGGACGAGTTCCCTAGTTCACCCCCGCCTCCTTGAACGCCTGCTTCCACGGCTTGCTCGTACCGCTGCCCTTGATCATGTTGATCGTCTGCCAGACGGCGCCGCCGGAGGGATAGTTGAGGCTCACGATCCACTTGCGGTCTCCGGCCTCGATCTTCATCGCGTAACCGCCAAGGGTCTTCGGCCAGCTGATCTTGGCCCGGGAGACGTAGAAGTCAAAGACAACCGGGCGCTCGCCGCCGGCGATCCGCTCCTTCATGCCGTCGGTTCCGGTCGCCTTCTCGAGCCATCCGAGGGACGCCCCGGCGGCTTTTTCGTCCAGCGTGAAACTGAGCTTTCCCTCGTCGTCGAGGACGAGCTTTCCCGAAATCGGGAAAGGATTCAGCTGGTTCTGGAGTAGAAACGAATCCTGTTCAAGCATTGGTAACTCCGATCGAGCCGCGTTGTAACGACGATTGTGAGCCCACACTAGTCCGTGCGCAACAGGGGCCACGGTCACGATTCGGTAGGGTGGTCCGACCGCGGCGCGCAGCCACCGAGAGGGCAATTATGATGATCGTTCGTCGTGCTGGAATTGGCTCGTTCGTTGGCGTGCTGCTGTGGGCGATGCTACCGGCGCTGGCGGGCGCGGTCGTGGTGAAGCTCCCAAACGGCCAGCTGGCCGGAATCGCGTTCCGTCCCGGGGTCAATCCGGCTTCCATTCCGGGCGTTCGCCTGCTCGCGCGCTCGCTAACCGGCAAGAGCCACGCCAAGAGCAACGGCAACCTCGACTACAACGGTGGACCGGTGTTGCACTCCGCCGCCCCGTACTTGATCTACTGGGATCCGAGCAGCGGAATCCTTGCCCACTCGCGAAGCGTGCTCAACCAGTACCTGACCGACGCCGCCGCGGCCAGCGGCACGGCGACAGACGTCTTTGCGGTGCTGCGCCAGTACACCGACTCGACCGGCTTCGCCGCTGCGAGCCAGACCTTCGCGCCCGGGACGCAGGCGATCGTCGACACGCAGCCGTACCCGACGCTCGACTCCGCCCATTGCTCTACGGCGGCGGGGTACCCGAACTGCATCACCGACGCGCAGCTGCGGGCGGAGGTCACACGCGTGATCGGCAGCTCGCTGCCGACCGGGACGGGCCCGAACGCCCCGATCTACTTCGTGATCACGCCCCAGAACGTCAACATCTGCAACGGGGGTACCTCGGACTGCGCAAGCAACATGTTCTGCGCGTACCACTCGTACTTCACCGACGGCGCGAACAAGGTCCTCTACTCGACCGTCCCGTTCCTCCCGTGGGCGCGTGATCCGAGCAAGGGCTGCCAGGTCGACGGCACCGCGACCTACCAGTCGCCGAACAATGATCAGGCCGACAACATCGCTGACGACCTCGGCCATGAGCTGAGCGAAACTATCACGGACCCGCTGATCACTGCCTGGATCAACAACACCGGCGGCAACGAGGTCGGCGACAACTGCGCCACGTGGGCGAGCGTCAGCAATCCGATCAACGGCGTGAGCGCCAACGCCTACCTGCCGGTCCTCGGCGGAACCGAGGCGGCCGGAACGCTGTACGACCAGCTGATCAACGGCCACCAGTACTACACGCAGACGGAGTGGAGCAACGGCGACGTCAACTGCCAAGCGACCCCGTCGTCCGACGCGCTGACGGCGGGCTTCACGGACACGGCACCGGTCGCTCTCGGAAGCTCGGTCAGCTTCGACCCGACCGCGAGCTCCGCCTCCAGCGGCGACACGATCACCAGCACGACGTGGAACTTCGGGGACGGCTCTGCCCCGGTGTTCAGTGCCGCCGCGCCGGCGGTCACGAACCACACGTTCGCCACTAGTGGCACCTACACGGTCACGATGACGCTCGTGGATTCGGTCGGCAACCTCGCCACCGTGAGCCACACCGTCGAGGCCGGCATCCCGCCGGCGTCGGCGTTCACCGCCACGCCCTCCGTCGTGCTGTTCAATTCACCTGTCGGCTTCAACGGGACCGGCTCGTCGGATCCGAACCCGGGCGGCTCGATCACCGGCTACAGCTGGAACTTCGGTGACGGCTCGCCGGCCGGTAGCGGCGCGACGCCCCAGCACCCGTATGCGGCACCCGGGCAGTACACGGTGACGTTGACCGTGACTGACGCCCTCGGCCTGACCGGAACGGTTAGCCACCAGGTGACCGTGGTGAGCGCGCCAACTGCCGCGTTCACCGTGACCCCCGCGCGCGGCGGCGTGCCCTTGTCAGTCGCCTTCAACGGGACCGGCTCGTCGGGCCCGAGCCCGATCACCGGCTACGGCTGGAACTTCGGTGACGGCTCCGCACCCGGGAGTGGTGGGATGCCGTCACATGTGTTCGCCAAGGTCGGAAGCTACGCCGTGAAGCTCATCGTGATCGACAGCCTCGGCCTCACCGGATCGGTCTCACGCCAGGTGCTCGTCCTGCCCACGGCGGTGATCCACGTCCTCACGCCCCATCCCCGCGCGGGCGCCCACGTCGCCTTCGACGGCTCATCCTCGCAAGACCCAGGGGGCCGGATCGTGGCCTACTCGTGGTCGTTCGGGGATGGCCACACGAGCTCGCACGCGAAGCCCAGCCACACCTATGCCCGGTCCGGCGGCTACCGAGTGACGCTGACCGTCACCGACGCCTCCGGTCTCCGAGCCGCCGTCGTCCGCACCGTAGGCGTGCGCCACAAGCCTTCTCACAAGCGATGACGCCGCGGGCGTGATCGAACAGGCTCGGGCTGACGCACTGCCACGCCTAGGGCGGCCGGGCGGTTCGTCAGGCCCCGGGTGCCCCTAGCGGGCCGCCGCCCGCTCCGCCGCTGGGCCCAGGGGCGCCGGCGGCGCTGATCGGGGTCCCGTGGAAGCACCCGACGGTGTATGGGTATCCAAGCGTGGCCACGTAGTGATAGATCCGGGTGCGCTTTCCGTTCCAAAGCACCGCACTGGGATCGCAGCTTGCTAGACTAATGCTTGCCAGCAAGCAAGTATTTAGGAGAAGCAGTTGCCCGCCTCAGCATCGGCCCTTGATCTCGACACCGCCGCCCGGCTCAGGGCGTCGATCGGAAGGCTGTCACGTCGCCTGCGGCCGACCGCGGCCGGAGCCGCCGCCGGGCTGACCCCGACCCGGATCTCCGTCCTCTTCACCATCGCCCGCCTCGGGCCGATCCGGCTCTCCGAGCTCGCAGACGAGGAGGGCCTCAATCCGACCATGCTCTCGCGCGTCATCTCCGACTTCGCCGACGCCGAGCTCGTCAAGCGTGCGTGCGACCCGGACGACCGGCGCGCCGCGCTCGTGCAGATCACCGCCGCGGGGCGCAAGCTGTGCGCGCGCATGCGCGCGGAGCGGACCGATGTCCTCGAGGTCGCGCTTGCGGGGCTCGACGAAGACGAGCGGCGCGCCGTCGAGCAGGCACTGCCCGTGCTCGAGCAGCTCGCCCACGGGCTCAAGGGTCGCCGCGGATGACGCGCGTCATGCGCGCCGGCCGCCTGACCTTCGCCGCACTCTCCGTTCCCAACTACCGCCGCTACATCGGCGGGCAGTCGATCTCCCTGACCGGCACCTGGATGCAGATGACGGCGCAGTCGTGGCTCGTGCTCACGCTCACGCATTCGAGCACCGCGCTCGGCGCGATCATCGCCCTGCAGACCCTTCCCGTGCTCCTGCTCGCCCCCTACGGCGGGGTGATCGCCGACCGGATCGACAAGCGGCGCCTGATGATGGCGCTCCAGACCGCGATGGGGCTGCAGGCCACGACGCTCGGGCTGCTGATCGTTTTCGGCGCCGTCCGCGTGTGGGAGATCGGCGTGCTCGCCGCCTTGCTCGGCCTGGGCAACGCGTTCGAGAACCCCTCGCGCCAGTCCTTCATGCTCGAGCTCGTCGGCCCCGAGCACCTGCGCAACGCGGTGAGCCTCAACTCGGTGCTCGTCAACGTGGCGCGGTCCGTCGGCCCCGCCGTCGCCGGCATCCTCATCGCCACCGTGGGCACCGGCGTGTGCTTCCTAGTCAACGCCGCGAGCTTCGTCGCCGTCGTCGCCTCATTGGCGACGATGGACGGCCGGGCGCTCAACCCGACCCCGCCCACCCGCCGGGAGCCCGGCCAGCTGCGCGAGGGCCTGCGGTACGTGCGCTCGCACCGCGAGCTCGCCATTCCGCTGCTGATGATGGCGGCCGTCGGATGCCTGACCTACGAGTTCCAGGTCACGCTGCCGGTGATGGCGAGTCGCGGCCTGCACGTCGGAGCCACCGGATTCGGCTTCATGACGGCGACAATGGGCATCGGCGCCGTGGCCGGCGGGCTCGTGGTCGCTGCGCGGGGCAAGACCGGGCTTCGGCCCCTCGTCCTCGCCGCCACCGCCTTTGGCGCCGCCATGACCGCCGCCGCGCTCGCGCCGAGCCTCGCCACCGAGCTCGTCGCCCTGGCCCTGGCCGGCGCCGCGAGCATCTCCTTCATGTCGACGGCGAACTCGACCCTGCAGCTCTCCGCGGCACCCGCGATGCGGGGTCGGGTGATGGCACTGTGGTTCGTCGCCTTCCAGGGCTCGACGCCGATCGGTGGGCCGATTGTCGGCTGGGTGATGGCGGTCGCGGGTGCGCGGGCGGGTCTGGGTTTGGGGGCTGTTACTTGCCTGATGGTGGCGTTTTTGGGGGCTTGCGCTGTGTGGGCGGGGCG
>JALYZL010000553.1 GCA_030948875.1 Actinomycetota bacterium | reverse complement strand
GCGTTGACGACGAGCACCCGCACGCTCAGGCGGGCGGGGCGCCTGGGCCCTCGCCGGGCCGGGGCGCCGTGCGGCCGCCCGCGAGCGTCCAGTCGCGCACGTCGGGCGGGTCGTCTCCGACCTCGCGCGTGTAGGCGCGATGGCGCAGGCGCTCGTCGACCATGTGCTGGCGCACCCCCGAGGCTCGGGAGCCGAGGCTGGGGACCCGGTCGATCACGTCCATGACGAGATGGAAGCGATCGATGTCGTTGAGCATGAGCATGTCGAATGGGGTGGTGGTGGTCCCCTCCTCCTTGTACCCGCGGACGTGGAGGTTGTCGTGGTTGTGGCGGCGATAGGTGAGGCGGTGGATGAGCCAGGGATAGCCGTGGTAGGCGAAGATCACCGGGCGGTCGGCGGTGAACAGGGCGTCGAACTCGGGGTCGGGGAGGCCGTGGGGATGCTCGCTGTCGGGTTGCAGGCGCATGAGATCGACGACGTTGACCACCCGCACGCGCAGGTCGGGAAGATGCTCGCGCCGGAGGGCCACGGCCGAGATCGTCTCCAGCGTGGGGATGTCCCCGGCGCACGCCATCACCACGTCGGGCTCGCCGCCCTCGTCGTTTCCCGCCCATTCCCAGATGCCCAGCCCGCGCGTGCAGTGCGTGATCGCGTCGTCCATGCTCAGGTAGTCGAGCGCGGGCTGCTTGCCGGCGACGATGACGTTGACGTACCCGCGGCTCCGCAGGCAATGGTCGGCCACCGAGAGCAGGCAGTTGGCATCCGGCGGCAGGTAGACGCGGACGATCTCCGCCTTCTTGTTGACGGCATGGTCGATGAACCCCGGGTCCTGGTGGGAGAAGCCGTTGTTGTCCTGCCGCCAAACGTGGGAGGTCAAGAGGTAGTTGAGCGAGGCGATCGGTGCTCGCCACGGAATCTCGCGCGTCACCTTCAACCACTTCGCGTGCTGGTTGAACATCGCGTCGATGATGTGGATGAAGGCCTCGTAGCAGCTGAAGAGACCGTGACGGCCGGTGAGCAGGTAACCCTCGAGCCAGCCCTCGCACAGGTGCTCGGACAGCACCTCCATGACGCGACCGTCGGCGGACAGGTGGTCGTCGGTGGGCAGCGTCTCGGCCTCCCAAACGCGGTCGGTCGCCTCGAAGACGGCGCTCAGGCGGTTCGACGCCGTTTCATCGGGCCCGAACAGGCGGAAGTTGGCGTGCTCGGCGTTGAGCTGCATGACGTCGCGCAGGAAGGCGCCGAGCACGCGCGTGGGCTCACTCGAGGTGCACGCTGGCTCGGGGACGCCGACCGCATATTCCCTGAAGTCGGGGAGATCGAGATCGCGCAGGAGCACGCCTCCGTTGGCGTGGGGGTTGGCGCCCATCCTTCGCTCGCCTTCCGGCGCGAGGCCCGCCAGTTCTTCACGGAGCGCCCCCGCCTCGCCGAAGAGCTCCTCGGGCCGGTAGGACCGCATCCACTCCTCGAGCTGCGTGACGTGCTCGGGTTTGCCGGCGAAACCGGTGAGCGGAACCTGGTGCGAGCGCCAGGATCCCTCTGCGGGCAGGCCGTCGACCAGCTTGGGGCCGGTCCAGCCCTTGGGCGTGCGCAGGACGATCATCGGCCAGCGCGGTCGCTCCGTGGTCTCGCCGCCGCGCGCCGCGCGCTGGATCTCTTCGATCTCGGCGGCCACCTCGTCGAGCGTGTCGGCCATCAGCGGGTGCATCGACGCGGGATCCGAGCCCTCCACGAAGCGCGGCGCGTAGCCGTAACCCTCGAGCAGCGCCCGCAATTCCGGCTCGGGAATGCGGGCGAGGATGGTCGGGTTGGCGATCTTGTAGCCGTTGAGATGGAGGATCGGGAGGACGGCGCCGTCGCGGGCCGGGTTGAGGAACTTGTTGGAGTGCCAGCTCGCCGCCAGCGGCCCGGTCTCGGCCTCGCCGTCGCCGATCACGCAGCACACCAACAGGTCGGGATTGTCGAAGGCGGCGCCGAAGGCGTGGACGAGCGCGTAGCCGAGCTCCCCTCCCTCGTGGATCGAACCCGGCGTCTGGGGCGCGACATGACTGGGGATCCCGCCGGGAAAGGAAAACTGGCGACACAGGCGCCGGAGCCCCTCGGTATCGCGTCCGATGTGGGGGTAGACCTCGCTGTAAGTCCCCTCGAGGTAGGTGTTGGCCACGAGGCCGGGCCCGCCGTGGCCGGGGCCGGTGACATAGATCACGTTCAGGTCGCGGGCACGGATGAGCCGGTTGAGATGGGCATAGATGAAGTTGAGTCCCGGCGTCGTCCCCCAGTGGCCGAGGAGCCGCGGCTTGATGTGCTCGAGGCGCAGCGGCTCGCGCAGAAGCGGGTTGTCGAGTAGGTAGATCTGGCCCACCGACAGGTAGTTCGCCGCGCGCCAGTACCGGTGGATCAGATCGAGCTCGCGCTGCTCGCCGAGTGAGCTCGCACCGCTATGTGCCGTAGTCATGCGCTGGCGTCGACGATACGGAAGGGTCGCGCGCCGGATGGGGCGATCTCGTGGCCGCGCACGGCTGGGGCTCCTCGAAGCGCCCGTCGGCCCTGGCGCCGTGCACTCGCATCGCGGCCTGCTCCAGCCAGCCCGTTCGCTCTGCGGCGACGGAGTCGAACTCGGGCACGTAGGGCTTGAGGTCGAGGATCGGCGTGCCGTCGACGAGGTCGAGGCCGGCGATCTCGAGCACGGGGCCGGCGACGGCGAGTAGGCGCACGACGGACAGGCCGATCGGGTTCGGGTGTCGCGGCGAGCGCGTGGCAAAGATCCCGCGTACGGTGTCGTCGAGGAAGGGCACGACCTCGAGTCCCCCGGGAACGCCGCGGTGAAGGTGCGTGATGAGATGAAGATGCGAGAAGCCGTCGAGATCCTTGAGGCCCGGGGCGAACTGCGGGTGGATCTCGATCTGACCACGAACCTCGAGCCCGGCCACGGACTGCAGCGGCGTCCCTTCGAGCGTGGTGAAGGGAGACCGTATAACCCCCACCGGCGGGTAGCAAATCGTCTCGGGGGAGCCGCTGGCATCCATACGCCAGGCGATGCTAGCCGGGATCTGCCTAGGCGTGTGCGCGCAGCGGCGAGGAGCGCGCCAGCGCCCTCGATCCCATGGCCGGCTGGCGTCCAGGTAGTCTGACCCTGCGCGGTTAGCCCCCCACCCCCCGCGTACGTCCACACATGCAGACGGACGATCCCGCGATCGACGAGATGGTCCAGATCGGCGCCGCCGCCGCTGCGCTCGGCGTGAGCCTCGACACGCTTCGGCGCTGGGAGCGGGCGGGGCGGATCACCTTCGAGCGCCGCGGCAACCGCCGCTTCGTCTCCTCGCACGACCTCTCGAATCTGCTCAGAGAGCGGGGCGCCACGGGACTCACCAGCGCCCGCAACCGCCTCCAGGGCACCATCCTCTCGGTCAAGAAGGACGGCGTGATGGCCCAGATCGACCTGGCCTGCGGTCCCTATCGCATCGTCTCGCTGATGTCGCGCGAAGCCGCCGAGGAGCTCGGGCTCAAGCCCGGCGCCCAGGCCACCGCCGTCGTCAAGTCGACCACGGTGATCATCGAAACGCGCTGAGCGGCGGCTTTCGCGGGCCCGGCGTGGTGGCGAGGCCCCTCGGGCTTGCTTATGCAATACCCATGTAGTTAGACTCGGCCGCCATGCATGCGCCCAAGCCGCCCCGCAGCCTCTCCCACGCGCCGCGCCGCGCGCTTCTGCTCGCCAGCGCCGCCCTCCTCTTTCTCTTCCTGCTGCCGGCCGTGGCCGCGCGGGCGGACAACTCTTCGAGTCTTACGATCATCGGCACCAGTGATGTCAGCGACTCCGGCCTGATGCCGAACCTGATCGGGCCTGAGTTCGAGCAGGCGTACCCGCAGTTCACCTTCAAGTACCTCGGCAACGCGACTCAGACGGCGATCAACTCCGCCGAGGCGGGAACCTTCGGCCCGAGCATGCTCATTGTCCACGCCGCCTCGCTCGAGAACCAGTTCGTCGCCAACGGCTACTCGTACCAGAACCAGTACGGCAACGCGATCTTCAGGAACGACTTCGTGCTCGCCGGACCGACGGCCGATCCCGCCGCCGTAGATCCGGGCGCAGTTAACAACATCGTCCAAGCGTTCGTCGACATCGCCACCGCCGGGATCAACGGCGGCGGCACGCCCAAGGCTTCGTTCATCTCGCGCGGCGGTGCCCCTGGGACAGTGGTCGCGGAGCACGCGATCTGGCAACGCGTCTTCAGCGGCGGCCTCGAGCCCACCGGCCTCATTCTCTGCGCGGTGAGCGGCACCAATGGTGGCGGCATGGCGCCGATCGCTGCCAGCCAGGGCGTCAGCAACGGCGCCGCGTGTCCGAACAGCGGCGCGAACCCGCCCGAGAGCGCGGTCGCGAGTTGGTACGTGGTCAGCGGTCTGAGTCAGGGACCGAACGTCGTTTTCGCCAACGCCTGCAACACCGCGCCGGTCCTCTCCGGGGCGAACTCGTGCTACGTCTTCACCGACCGCGGCACCTACGACTACCTTCAGTCCGGCACGGATCCGAATCCGGCCGCATCAAACAGCTTCTTCTCGATCCCCAACCTCACCATCGTCACGAAGAACAACAGCCCGTCGGCCCTCGGCGGCCAGTACGCGCTGAACAACTACTTCCACGCTTACATCATCAATCCCTCGGCGCCGTGCGGGTGCGAAACCGTCAACCTGACCGCGGCCCAGGACTTCATGAAGTTCATCACCTCGCCGGCTATCCAAGCGCAGCTGTCGAACTACCTTGCTTTCAACACCAACGACTCAGGCGGGGCCCCTTTCGTGGCTGACGCCTCGCCCACCGTCACCGCGACGGGGATTCCCGGCACGGTCAACGCTGGGACACCCGTGACCGTGACGGGCAGCGTTGCCACGAACGAGCTCGGCTATCCCGCGATCGCGAACGTGCCCGTTTCGGTGGACCTGGTCGTGGCCGGGGTGGACATTCCGATCGGCGAGGCGACCGGGACGAGCAACGGGACCGGCGCCTACACGCTCACGTTTACGCCGCCCGCGAGTGGCTCCTATCAGGTCGTCTCGGGCCAGGTCAGCCAGATCGAGGACCCGACGCTCACCCCAACGTTCGGAGACATCCAGTCACCTGGAGCCTCGACCGCGGTTGCGGTCACCGTCCAGTCGGGAGTCGCGATCAGCTCGGCGACTCTGGGCCCCGGTGGCATCGCCGTCTCCGGAACTGTCAACCCGGCTGGGCTCGACGCGAACGGCAAGGTCACGATCCTCGCTCGGCCCGCGGGGTCGAGCGGGGCGTTCAGCGAAATCGGAGCCGCGGCCATCGCGCAGGGCCAGGCAGGCTTCGCGGTCGCCGGAACGCTCGGGGCCGGCAGCTGGCAGGTCGAGGCGACATATTCGGATCCGGGGCAGTTCGCATCGTCGACCAGCGCCGTCGCGAACGTGACCGTCCCGGCGTCTGCGCCGGCGCATGCCGTCAGCTTCAAGAAGGTCAGCGCCAAGAACGGCAAGATCACCGTGGCCGGGTCGCTGAAGCCGGCGCCGACCACGTCCGGTGCCAAGGTTGAGCTTCTCGCCTTGCGCGGAGGAAAGGTCAGCAAGTCGAAGTCCAAGAAGGGCGTTCGCGCCCGGGCCGCCGCCGCGAGCCTCCATGTAGTCGCCAACACGTCCGTAGGGACAGGCAAGACGTCGTTCACGATCAAGACGAAGCTCTCGCGCGGGTATCAGTACATCCTCGAGCTCGAGTACGTCCAGTCGGGGCAGGCGTCAGCGTTCTCGAAGCTGAGCACGGTCGCCGTACACTAGCCCGGTTGTCGCACCCGGTACCTAGCTTCGAAGGCGAGCGCCTGACCGCCAGCCGCCGCTCAGGAATCTCCTCGGGGCGGCGGCTGGCGTTGGCGGTCGCGTTGGCGGGCGCGGTGATCGCGTTCTCGGGGAGGGTGGCGGTGGCGGACCAGACGGTGGTGAGCGCGACGATCTTCCCTGGCCCCAGCGGCAGCATCACCCATCCGGATGTGACGCTCAACCAACTCGACAGCTGCTCGATCTGGAACGGCGCTTACACGATGGGGCTCTACGCTCCGAACCGCCAGTCCTTCTCGGAGACGCTCGCCGTCAACTCCACATGGTCGCTGGAGACGGTGCTTACGTGTGCCCTGCAGCTATCGCTGAGTGACATAACGGAGGTCATCGTGCAGCGGGCAGACCACTCTTGGGGGGCCCCGCTGACGCCTGCCAACCTGAGTGATGAGGCGCAGTACAACGATCCGCTGTCTGCGAAAGAGCTGCCGGTGGTGTCGGTGAACGGAGTCAGTGGCGTCGAATACGTGCGCCCGTGGCGGGGCGGTAGCGACAACAACAGCATCGACTGGATTCCGGCGAACGGCCCTCCGACCAACATCCAGGTCTATGAGAACGGGTCGCCGCCGCTGAACGTAACCGCTTCCGACACGGTTTCCGGGTCGACCGTGAGCTTCAGCGCCAGCGTCCAGGGCGTGCCGGCGTCGGACCTGACATGGGACTGGAGCTTCGGTGACGGGCGCGGCTCCAGCCAGCAGAATCCGACGTATACCTATACCAGCTCCGGGCTCTTTGTCGTGACCCTCAACGTCGCGGACGCCCGTACCAACCAGGGTGGCACGGCTACCGTGAGCGTGAACATCGGGCCCCAGGGCGGCCCCGGCACGACCCCACAGTCCGGCGCCGGTTCGACGACCCCGACTACCGGTGCGCCTTCCGGGCCCACCAACACCAAGGGCAGCAATCCCGGAACCTCACCGGGGACGACGCCGGCCCAGCCCGGCTCACCGCAGAGTGCCAAGCACGGCAAGCACGGCGGCTCGAACCCCAAGCGTTCGGCGCACAAACACAAGACCAACCACAAGTCCACTACCACCACGACGACGCCGACCGCGGCAGTCGGGTCCGGAAGCTCGGGTCAGGGTGGCGGCTCCGGCCAGGCTTCGAGCGGCGGCGCGAGCGGGGGTAACCACGCTGCCACGGCGCCCAAGAGTGGGCCGGCAGGCTCTGCGAGCCTTGGCAATCGCGGTCCTCGGTTCGTCTCCGGGAGGTTGATCAGCAACCTGACGCCGGTCGCCCCCGACCGCAGCCCGCTGGTGCACGTAGTGCCTGCTGGCGCCGGGACGGCGCCCCAGGTTCGCCGGGCGATCGTCGCCTCGACCGTCCCGGTCCTCCTCGGCATACTGGTCGTCGTCCTCCTGCTCTTCCTCGGCGCCGGGCGTGAGCTGGTCTGGCGGGGCGGATGGCGCATCGCTGCGCTTCGGCGACTAAGAGAAGCTGTCTCATGATCTTGATCTTCGGCTTGAGCAGCCACGATGTCGACCAGGTGATCTTTCACGTCGCGAGCGCGCTGCAGGTACCGGTGCTGCTCCTCGCCCTCCTCGCCCTCGCCCTGGTGATCTTTGAGCTCGGCAGCTACGCGATCGAGGTGCGCGGCCGGCGGAGTCGGCATTTCTCGACCCTTTCCCAGGCCGCTCTGCGCGCACGGGTCGCGCTGCTCGCGAACGATCGTAAAGCCGCCGCCGCTGCGGTGGACGGGGTCGCGCGCAGCCCGGAGATGGCTTATACGCTCGATTTCATCACTGAGCACGCGCGCACGGATGGTGGTGAGCACCAGGTCAACAAGGCGCTCGCCGACTTCGACTTCGAGGCGCAGCGTCGTCTGGGTCGCACCCGCATGCTCGTTCGCGCCGGTCCTGCGCTCGGGCTGATGGGAACGTTGATCCCGCTCTCGCCGGCGCTCACCGGGCTGGCCAAGGGGGACACGGCGACCCTGAGCAACGACCTGCGGATTGCTTTCAGCGTGACCGTGGTCGGGCTGCTGATCGGTGCCGTCGCCTTCGCGCTGTCGCTCTCGCGCGACCGCATGTACGGTCAAGATCTCTCCGACATCGAGTACGTCGCGGCCGTGGTCAGTGATCCGGGTCCCGCGGTCGGCGATTCGGGCCCTCCGCCCACAGCCGGCCCGCCCTCCGCCATCAGCGAGCCTCCGCCAGTAGGAGGCCGGGCGTGATCGCCGTCACCCCCCGCTCGCGGAGCCGCGAGGATCGTGCCGGTGATCCGCTCGACGGGCTCGTCAACCTGTTCGACCTCGGCATCGTCCTCGCCGTGGCATTCCTCCTCGCCGCGCTCTCCTCTCTGCACCTCGGGGCGGCGATCACCCGCAACGGCCTGCGTGCGACCCAGGTCAAGGAGATCCAGATCGCCGCTGGTCAGACCGTCGCGCCGCTGCCCAAGCCGGGCGCCCGCACGATCGGTCGCGGCACGCAAGCGGGGATCGTCTATCGCCTGGCCAACGGCCAGCTTGTCTACGTGCAGCAGGTCCCCGCCACCAGGAAGCACTGATGACTTACCTCTGGGATCAGCTGCGCGCCGCGGTGCCGCTGATCGGGAGCGGTAGCGTCGAGATTCTCGCCACGGCTTGGCTGACGATCCGCGTGGCGCTCGTGTCAACCGGGATCGCGCTGATCATCGGCCTGCCGCTCGGCCTGGCCATCGGCCTCGGGCGCTTCCGCGGTCGGCGCCTGCTCCACATCCTCGCCAACGCCAGCCTCGCCCTCCCGCCGGTTCTCGCCGGCGTCTTTATCCTCCTCGTGCTCCTGCCTCAGGGGCCGCTCGGCTCTTTGCACATCGCGTTCAGCCTGAAGGCCGTGTACGTGGTCCAAACGATCCTCGCCCTTCCGTACATCGTGGCGCTGACCCCGGCCGCGATCCAGGGACTCCCGCCCGGGCTTCTCGCCCAGGCGCGGATGCTCGGTGCCGGTCGCCTCCAGCTCTCGCGGCTCGCGCTCCGGGAAGCCAAGATCGGCGTTCTCGCCGCGGTGATCGCGGCACTGGGCACGGCCCTCTCCGAGGTCGCAGCGATCATCGTCGTCGGCGGCAACATCGAGGGCCACGACCAGACGCTCGCCAGCGCCATCGTCTCGCAGATCTACGACTACGGGAACTATCCCGCGGCCCTGGCGATCGGGATCGTTCTGCTCGCGCTGATTGTCCTGCTCATGGGCGTCCTGACCGTCCTCCAGCAGCGCACCACCGGCGTCCAACTGCGGTTCCGGGCGGCGCCGTGACCGCCTGAAATGACGGCACTGTGGAACGAGGTGCAGGGCGCGGTGCCGCTGATCCTGCACGGGAACCCCACCCTGGTGGGCGTCATCTGGTTCACACTCCAGGTGTCGGCGATTGCGACCGCGGGTGCGGTAGTGATCGGCCTGCCGATCGGGCTCACGCTGGGCCTCGGGCGCTTCCGGGGCCGCGGGGCGCTTCAGGTCCTCGCGAACGCTAGCCTCGGCCTGCCGCCGGTGCTCATCGGGCTGGCGCTCTTCCTTGCCTCGATGCCCAAGGCCCCGCTCGGCTTTCTCCACCTCCAGGCCACAAGGCAGGGCGTGTTCATCGCTCAGACGATCCTCGCCCTCCCCTACGTCGTCGCCGTCAGCGCCGCCGCCGTCCAGGGACTGCCACCCGCACTACTGGACCAAGCGCGCGCCCTTGGCGCCCGGAGACGACAGGTCTATGCCCTTGCGTTGCGGGAGGCGAAGGTGGGGGTGATGGCCAGCGTGATCGCCGCGCTCGGGGCGACGCTCGCTGAAGTCGGCGCGATCGTGGTCATCGGAGGCAATATCTACGGCTACAACCAGACGCTGGCAAGCGCCGCGCTGTTCGAGGCAAACGGCGCTCACTACCAGGACGCGGTGGCAGTCGGGATGGTGCTGATCGTCCTGATCCTGATCTTGATGGGCGTCGTCAGCGTGCTCCAGCTCTGGGGCAACGGCATCCCGCTGCGATTCCGCTCCGCGACGTGAGCGGCCCGCCCGAAGCCGACGGCCGGGTCCTCCTCCGCTGCGAGAATCTGAGTGTGCGTCGCGGCCAGCGCGAGGTCGTACGCGACGTCAACGCGGAGCTTCGAGTCGGCGAGCTCGTGGCTCTCCTTGGGCCCAACGGCGCCGGAAAGAGCACCCTGCTCGACGCACTGGCGGGGGCGCTCGCTCCCACGCGGGGCCAGATCGAGCGCAACGGCCGGGTCGCAGTGGCGCTCCAGTCTCCCGACCTGGCGCGACGCAGCGTCGTCGCCAACGTCAAGCTCGCGCTCTCGTGGTGGGGAGTCCCTCGCGCCGAGCAGGCAGATCGCGCGCGCGAGGCGCTTCGCACCATGGGCGCCGAGCATCTCTCCACGCGGCCGGCATTGACGCTGTCCGGGGGCGAGCGCCGTCGCGTTCACATCGCCCGGACACTCGCTGTGCATCCAGACGTCCTCTTGCTTGACGAGCCGTTCGCGGGACTCGATCCCGAGTCCCGGGCACGCCTGCTCGAGGATTCCGTCTCCGCCTTACGCTCGCCGACCAGGGCGACGCTCGTGGTCGTGCACGACCGCGCGGAGGCGTGGGCGCTGGCCGACCGCCTCCTGATCCTGATCGCCGGTGAGCTTGTCGCAACTGGTGCTCCCCGGGAGCTTCTCGAGCATCCCCCAAGCGCCGTGGTGGCCCGCTTCCTCGGGTACGACGGCCGTTTAGATGAGGGCGGCGAGACGCTGCTCACGAGACCGGCGCACGTCACGCTCGACCCCTCGGGTGCCCATCGCGCGCGGGTGGCGCGGGCCGTCCCGCTCGAGGACGGGGTCCGCCTCGAGCTCGAGCTGGAGAGCGGGCGGCTGTACACGGTGGCGCCGCTGCCGGCGCCCCGGCTAGGAGACGCGGTCCGGGTCAGGGTCGACGGGGGCGTTCGCTTCGCGCCCCCGGACCCGCCAGGTGATCAGGCGACGGTCGCTCCCGCGGCGGCGCACGACCGCAGTCCGTAGCTTGCCGCGAGCGAGGTGACAGGCGTCACCCGTAGAGCCGCCTCGGCGCTCGCCACGCCCGACCGGTTGCCGGCCTTGGCCGCCGCCTCGAGCGCCTGGAAATCAGCTACCGACTGTTTCAGCGCCGCGAGGTACTTCGCGAGGGTGGCGCTGTCGCTTCGGCTTCCGGTCGGGTGCTGCAGAGCGCGCATCTGCCGGTCCTCGGATTGCACGATCGGAACGACCTTGGCCAGGTAGGGCGCGAGGGCGCTGAGCTGTCCCGATGTGGGTGGCACGAGCTGGCGCGAGTCGCGCACCGCCGCGGCGCAGATCGCGTTGGCGCTGGCGACGAAGTCGTGCTTGGTATATGGGCCACCGCACCCCGCGAGAATCGCCGAAAACATGACCACCCCGAGGCACCGGGCGCCCCATTCCCGCCGGCGGTCACATAGGAAACATCTGGACACCGGCATAACGTGATCCTAGTCCAGGATTGGCGCGCCCCCGGTCTCGCCGGCGACCAGACGGCTCACGCGCAGCCTCCACCGTGCCCTTGGGGACGGTGCCCGCGAAACGCTCGGAGAGCTCGGCGTAGCCCGCCTCCCCGCCGCCGCCGCCGAGCACGAAGGTGGGGGAGGTCCGTGTCGGGGATCTCGGCCTCGAGTAGGTCACCGGCGTAGATCATGCTCGCCTCCCTGGTTCAGCCACGGCGGCGGCGAGCCTACCGCCGGCGTTTGGCCGCGGTGTCGGTCACGGCGCTGGGCGGGGAGGCGAAGGACGACAGCGCACGGTGCCGCGCGCGGTGATCTGGAGCCTCCTGATCACGGGCGCGTTCATGGTGTTCATGTGCTACGTCGCGGTCTTCGCCACCCAGCATGGGCCTGCGCTCGGGTCGCTGGCGACGCCGCTGAACTCGATCGCGGGGACATACAACGTTCCCGTGTT
>JALYZL010000548.1 GCA_030948875.1 Actinomycetota bacterium | reverse complement strand
GGGTACCTCGCCGGTATGGGCCTGGGCGTGATCGCCTCGGCCTTCTTGTTCCACCACCTGGGAGTGAACAGAAGCGGTCAGTACGGGCAGGCCATCGCGCTGGCGGCGATCGCCGGCGGCCTGTCGGATCTCGGCCTCACCGCGGTCGGTACGCGCGAGCTGTCGGTCCTGAGCGGCGAGGCGCGCGATCGCCTGGCCCAGAGCCTGCTCGGCCTTCGCCTGATGTTGAGCGTCGTCGGGGCGATCGCCATCACCCTGTTCGCCGCCAGCGTCGGCTACTCCTCGACGCTGGTGCTGGGCGTCGCCTTCGGAGGTGTTGGTCTCGTCCTCCAGAGCTGCCAGTCGACCCTGGCCGTCTCCATGCTGCGAGATCTCCGAGTCGGATGGGTCGCCGCCTTCGATCTCGCGCGCGTGTTCCTCACCACGGTGTTCGTCGTCTCGCTCGTCGCTGCCGGCGCCGGCCTGCTCCCGTTCCTGGCGGTGCCGATTCCCGTCGGCGTGGTCATCCTCGCCATGAACGCCTGGGTCGTGCGGGGTCGGGTTCCGCTCCTGCCCGCCTTCCATGCCGAGGAGTGGCGGCGGGTGATCCGCGCCGTGCTGCCCTACTCGGCGGCGGTCGCCGCGTCCACGCTGTACTTCTACATCGCCGTGCCCGTCGTCGGCCTCGCCGCCGACGCCGGGCAGGTCGGCTACTTCACCGCCTCCGCTCGTACCGTCCAAGTACTGACCGCGGTGCCCGGCCTCCTCGTCGGCACGGCGCTGCCGATCTTCGCGCGCGCCGCCCGCGACGACCGCGCTCGCCTGAGCTACGCCATCGGGCGGGTGTTCGAGGTCAGCCTCATGCTCGGCGTATGGGTGGCGCTGACCCTCGCCATCGGAGCGACGCTGGCGATCAAGATCCTCGGGGGCCCGCACTTCGCTCCCGCCGCCACCCCGCTCGCCATCCAGGCCGTCGGTCTCGGGTTCTCGTTCGTGAACGCCGTCTGGGTCACCGCGCTCCTCAGTCTCGAGCGCTACCGCGCGATCCTCACCATCAACCTCCTCGCCCTGCTCGGGGGCACCGCCCTGATCGCCATACTCGCCGCCGGAAGCGGAGCCCGGGGCGCCGCCATCGGCACCGCCGTCGACGAGGCGGTGGTGGCGCTGATCACCGGCATCGCCCTGGTGCGAGCCGACCGGTCGCTGGCGCCGCCCCTGCGAGTCGTGCCCGCGGTCGTGGTGGCCGCCGGAGCCGCGGCGCTCACCACGCTGATCGCGCTGCCGGCGGTCGCGAGCGTGGTAGTCGCGGGTTTCGTCTACCTGGCGATCCTCCTCTTACTGAAGGCCGTCCCCGAGGAGGTACTCGAGCACCTTCCCGGGCGCCTGCGTCGGCAGAATAGGCGCATGGACGGCGACGGCAGGGGGCGCTGATGGCGGCTGGGCCCACTCTTGTCGCCGGCGCGAGCGGGTTCATCGGCGCGCCCGCGCTTGCGCACCTGGTCGCCGCCGGGCACGACGTCCACGCGGTATCGACCCGGCCTCAGCCGGCCGTCGACGGTGTCACCTGGCACCGCGGCGACCTCCTCGCGCCCGGCACCGCCGAGGCGCTAGCGGCAGCGGTGGCGCCCGAGCGGCTGCTCGACCTGGCCTGGTACGCCGAGCCCGGTCGCTTCTGGACCTCGCCCGAGAACGTCCGCTGGGTGGAGGCGACGCTGCGCCTGCTGCGCGCCTTCGCCGGCGCTGGCGGGCGGCGCGCCGTGCTCGCCGGCACGTGCGCCGAGTACGACTGGTCCGTGGGCGGTGTGTGCTCGGAGGAGGAGACGCCGCTGCGGCCGACCACGCTCTACGGGGTGAGCAAGGACGCGACCCGCCGGGTCGCAGAAGCGTTCGCCGAGGTCGCCGGGCTCGAACTGGCGTGGGGCCGCATCTTCTTTCTCTACGGCCCGGGGGAGCCGCCCGAGCGCCTGCTTCCGTTGGTGACCCGGGCGCTCCTGGCGGGCGAGCCCGCGAAGGTGACAGCGGGCAAGCAGGTGCGCGACTTCATGCACGTCGACGATGTCGCCCGCGCCTTCGTCGAGGTGCTGGGCAGCGATGTGCAGGGCGCCGTGAACATCGCCAGCGGGACCGGGATCGAGCTCCGCGAGCTCGTGGAGCTCATCGGCGCCGCGGCCGGCCGGCCGGAGCTGATCGAGTTCGGCGCGATCCCGCCGCGTGAGGGTGAGCCGGGAACCCTTGTCGCCGACGCGCGGCGACTTCGCGAAGCCGTGGGCTTTCGCCCGCGGCACGACCTCGCCGACGGCGTCCGCGAGACCGTCGAGTGGTGGCGTTTGCGATGAGCGCGAACGCCAAGCTTGCGGTACTCCATCTCGTGCGCAAGGCCAACGGGCAGGAGCCCCTGGCCCGCTTCCTCGACTCCTACCGCGCGCACCGCGCGGGCGCCGAGCACGAGGTGGTGCTCGTGCTCAAGGGGTTTGTGTCCGAAGCCGAGAGCGCGCCCTTCGTGGCCCTCGCCGCCGACGTCACCGACCGGTCGCTGGCGGTGGATGACCGCGGCTACGACATCGGGGCCTACCGGGCGGCGGCGGAGCGCGTCGCACACCGAACGCTGTGCCCGTTGAACTCGTTCAGCATCATCCTCGCCGACGATTGGCTGCGGTCGCTATGCGCGGCTCACTCCGAGGCCAGGGTGGGACTGGCGGGCGCCACGGGCTCGTGGGCGAGCCCGCACACGGCGCTGCGTTACGAGCTTGGCCTCGGCGGTCCCTACGTCGCGGCGATGGGCGACCGCGCCCGCTCGCTGCAGCGGATGCGCGAGCTCACCGAAGCGTCGCCGGCCGATCCGGCGCCGCAGCGCGCAGCCGTGCACGCGCTTGCGACCGCGCGCTCGATGTGGGTGCGGGCCATCGACTTTCCCCCCTTCCCCAACTACCACGTCCGCACCAACGGCTTCGTCGTCGATCGGGAAGTGCTGTTGCGCGCGCGGGTTGGCGCCCTCCACGACAAGCTCGACGCGTGGCGCTTCGAGAGCGGCCGGGGCAGCCTCACCCGACAGGTCGAGGCGGTGGGACTGCGCGCCGTTCTCGTCGGCCGCGACGGGCGCGCCTACGACCGTGGCGAGTGGCCGCGCAGCCAAACCTTCTGGCAGGGCGAGCAGGAGAATCTGCTCATCGCCGACAACCAGACCGAGAGCTACCGGCGCGCCGACTCCGAGCTGCGGGCGGTGCTCTCGGGCTTCGCGTGGGGAGCCACAGGAGCGGGCCCGTGAGCGACGGGCTCGCCGTCGTGCACCTCGTGCGCAAGGCCAACGGGGAGGAGCCCCTGATCCGCTTCCTCGACTCCTATCGCGCGCATCCCGCCGGCACCGAGCACGAGCTCGTGCTCCTCCTCAAGGGCTTCGATTCCGGCGCCGAGCGCGCCTCGGTCATGTCCCTCGCCGCCGACGTCACCGACCGGTTGATCCCCGTCGAGGACCAGGGCTTCGACATCGGCTCCTACCTGATCGCCGTCGGGCAGCTCCGGTGCACGCGCTACTGCTTCCTGAATTCGTTCTCGCGGATCCTCAGCGTCGACTGGCTCGCGCGGCTCGGCGCGCCGCTTGTGAAGCCGGGGGTGGGCGTGGCCGGCGCGAGCGGCTCGTGGGGGAGCATCCGCTCCTACGCGCGCTTCATGATCGGCCTCGGCGGCCCCTACGCACGCGTGTTCAGCGACCGGCGCGCGACGAATCGCGCCCTCGCGAACCTCGAGGCGGCTCGCGACCCGCTCGCTCCCGAGCGCACCCGCCTGCAGCGCTACGCGACCTCCGCCCGCGCCCTCGTCGACCAGTCGCACGGCTTCGCACCCTTCCCCGCCCCCCACGTCCGCACCACGGGAGTGATGGTGCGCCACGACGTTCTCGAGCGGCTGCGCCTCGCCACGCCGCAGCGCAAGGTCGACTCCCACCGGCTCGAGAGCGGCGCCCGCAGCATCAGTGCGCAGGTACGCGAGCTCGGGCTGAGCACCGTCGTCACGGGACGCGACGGACATTCCTACGAGTACGACGCGTGGCCGGCGAGCCATACCTTCTGGGCCGGCGAGCAGGAGAACCTGCTCATCGCCGACAAGCAGACGGACAACTACGAGCGGGCCGACGGCGCGCTACGCGCGATCCTCTCGGCCTTCGCCTGGGGTCAGGGCGCGCCGCCTTCGAAGTAGTCGCGGCGCTCGGCGCGCTCCCGGCGCCGTCGCGCCACCACCTGGCGCTCGAGGCGACGGTAGCCGCGCGCGACCCAGCGCGTGGCGTCGTGCGCCTCGAACGCCGCGATGAGGGGATCGCTCAGGTACCACGCCTGCGCCGTCCAGTCCATGACCGCGTTCGCACAGCGCAGCGCGAGTGCCACCCGTTCGGCGGGCGGTAGTTCACGGTAGACCACGCCGCCCCACGCGACGTCGCGCGCCACCGCGGCGGCGATGGTCAGATGCGGCAGGCGCTCCTGCCAGCGGCCGGCTCCCAGGGTTCGGACGATCTTTGCCAGGTCAGCGCTCGTGCCACCGGCGTCACGGTGGACGGCGACGGTGTCGAGGGTGGCGATCTTGCCCTGGAAGGCGAGCGCCCCGACGAGGACCAGGTCGTTGCCGAGGACGTTAGGCATGGGCGCGGCGCGGCGGAGCGCCTCGGTGTGGATGAGCCCGTAGAAAGTCCCGTTGTCCTCCACCGCGCCAAAGTACGCGAGCGCGCGATCGGCGCCGCGTTCCTGCCCGAGCTGCAGGTCGACAGCGGTGCTCACGGCATCCTCGCCCCGCCAGTACCGGGCGCGGGCGCCGACGACGGCGTGATCCGGTCGCGCCTCGAGCTCGGCCAGGCAGGCCGCCACGCAGCCTGAGTCGAGCCAGTCGTCGTCAGCGAGCGTCTGGGTGAAGCGCCCGCGCCCGGCGGCGAAGAGCCCGTTGAGGTTGGCGGTGGGGCCGATGTTGACCGGGCGCCGGAGATAACGGACGCGCTCGTCGCGCGCCACGTACTCCCGACCGATCTCCTCGGTCGCGTCCGTCGAGGCGTTGTCGGACACGAGCACCTCGAGGTCGGTATGGGTCTGGGCGAGCGCCGAGTCGAGCGCTCGCGGCAGCGTCGCTGCGCGATTGAAGGTGGGGATGGCGATGGTGACGAGCGGCGCCGCAGTCCCCATGTGGCGCCACCTTAGCGACGTACGATGGGCGGCGTGAGGCACATCGGCCTGAACCTCATCTACCTCATGCCCGGTTGCACCGGCGGCATGGAGACGGTGGCGCGCGAGCTCATCCCCGCCCTCGCCGCGGCACGCCCCGACGTCCGCCTGACCGCCTTCGTCAACCGCGAGGCCGCCGGCGAGCATGGTCCGTGGCGTGAGGCGGCGGAGTGGGTCTCGCTCCCCGTGCGCGCGTCGAGCCGCGTCGACTGGGTCCGGGGCGAGCAGACGCTGCTCCCCCGCGCCGCCGCCGCCGCCGGAGTCGAGCTGCTGCATTCGCTCGGCGCCACCGCGCCGCTGTGGGGCCCCTTTCGCCGGGTCGTGAGCATCTACGACTTCAACTACAAGCTCTACCCGGAGACCCACAACCGACTCTACGGGCGCGGCCTCGATCTCCTGGTACGGCTCGGCGCGCGCCGCTCGGATCGGATCCTCGCTTGCTCGCAGAGCACGCGCGGCGACGCCGAGCGGCTGCTCTCGGTGGCTGGCGAGCGGATCGACGTGGTGCCGCTCGGGCTGGGCGCCAAGCGAGGGGACGTCGCGCCGACTCCGGCGGCGGAGCTGCGCAATCGGTATGGACTCGACCCGGCGCGCCAAGTGGTGCTCACCTTCTCGGACCGCCGGCCGCACAAGAACCTGACGCGGCTGATCGATGCCACCCGCGACGGCGAGCACCTGCTCGTGATCGCCGGCTACGTCACCGCTTACGAGCGCGAGCTGCGAGCGCGGATTGCCGACCTCGGCCTCGAGGAGCGAGTGCGGCTGCTGCCCTGGGTCCCCGACGCCGATCGCGAGGGCTTGTACGAGCTCGCGTCCGTTTTCGTGTTCCCGTCCCTCTACGAGGGCTTCGGCCTGCCCGTGCTCGAGGCGATGGCGCGCGGCGTGCCCGTCGCGTGCTCGACCGCGGCCTCGCTGCCCGAGGTGGCCGGCGACGCAGCACTGCTCTTCGATCCCCACGACACCTGTGCGATCACGACGGCGGTCGGGCGCCTGCTCAGCGACCCGCGCGAGGCCAAGCGTCTGCGCGCCGCGGGGCGCGAGCGCGCCGCCCGCTTTAGCTGGGAGGCGACGGCGGCGGGCACTCTGGCGTGCTACGAGCGCACCCTCAGCGTGTGCCCGTAGGCGGCGAGGGCGATCTCGAGCGAGGCGCCGAGGGACAGGCGCCGCGCGTTGTGGGCGAACCACGCCGCGGTCGAGTCGCGCAAGGCGGGACCCGCCTCGTGGACGCGGAGGATTGCCGCCGCCAGATCCTCCGGGGAGGCTGAGGGCGCGATGAAGCCGTTCTCGCCCTCGTCGATGAGCTCCACCGCGGCGTTGTCGGGGTCGGCGACGACGATGCTCGGGGTCCCGTGCGAGGCGGCCTCGATGACCACGAGGCCGTAGCCCTCGCGCCGCGAGGGGAGGAGCATGCACAGTGCCCGTGACACCACCGCGTCGACGGTCTCGGCGGCCACGAAGCCCGGCACCTCGACGGCATCGTCGAGGCCTAGCTCCGCGACGAGCCTCATAACCTCGGCGCGCTCCGGCCCATCGCCGAGGATGGTGGCCCGCAGCTCCGGAAGGCGAGCGCGAGCGAGCGCTAGGGCCGGCACGATGGCCGGCACCTGCTTCTCCGGGATATGACGACCCGCGAAGGCGACCACAGGCTCGGCCTCATGGGCCGGCGAGGGCTCGAGTGGTCCCGTGTAGGCGCCGGCGAGCATGGTGATCTCCCCGCGCAGGCCCTCGTCGCGGAGCCTCGCCGCGTACAGACGAGAGAAGCAGAAGGCGCGCTGGGGAAGATGTGCGCACAGTCGCTGCACGGCCCAGCCGACGTCGCCGCCCAGCGCGCCCAGGTAATCGCGCCAGTACGCGCGCGTCCACACCTCGAACCAGTCGACCACGAGCCGGTATCGCCAGCGCCGCCGCGCCAGCGCCGCCGCGAGCAGGGAGAAGTACGGAAACGAGCACGTGTGGACGACGTCATAGCGGCGGCCGTAGCGCAGAAGGTGCCAGAGGACGCCGGCGCCGAAGACCATCGGCGGGAGGATCCGTCGCCTGCCCGGCGATGAGTAGAGG
>JALYZL010000501.1 GCA_030948875.1 Actinomycetota bacterium | reverse complement strand
CCGCCAGGCACTCCTCCACGGACACGCCGGCAAAGCTCACCCGCGCGCCGAGCTCGGCCGCCGCCTCGATCTTGGCGATCGGCGCCGTCTCGGGCATGAACACCTCGCAGGGGATGCCGCGGGCGCGCGCGGCGTAGGCGACGGCTTGGGCGTGATTGCCCGCGCTTCCGGTCACCACGCCGGTCGCGCAGCCGTCGCCGAGCGCGGCGATCTTGGCGAGCGCCCCCCGGAGCTTGAATGAGCCCGTCCGCTGGAGGTTCTCGGCCTTGAGCGCGATCGTCGCACCGCACCGCTCACCCAGGGTGCGCGAGCTCAGCACCGGCGTCTCGCGGATCACCCCGGCGCCCTCCGCGGCGGCCCGGCGGATGTCGGCCGGCGAGGGTGATCGCGGGTCAGGCGCCAAGCGCCACCACCGCGTCGATCTCGACCTGCGCGCCGCGCGGCAGGGCGGCGACGCCGATCGCCACGCGCGCCGGAGGGTTGGTCTCGAAGAACGACGCGTACACCTCGTTGACCTCCGAGAAGGTCCGCATGTCGGTCAGGTACACGGTCACCCGAACCGCGTCCCCGAGCCGGGCGCCCGCGGCACTGCACACCGCGGCAAGGTTCTCCAGGCACCGGCCGGCCTGCTCGGCCGCACCTCCCGCCACGAGCTCGCCGGTCCGCGGATCGAGCGGGATCTGGCCCGAGCAGAAGAGCAGGCCGCCCGCGCGCACGGCGTGCACGTAGGGACCGATCGCGGCGGGTGCGTCTGGGGCGGTGACTGACTCACGCTGGTCGGACAAGGTCTCTCCTTCGCGGCTGTTCTCGGCCGGCATCGAGGCGCGTGCGCGTTGATGGGACTGACCGTCTTCGCGGCGGGTCGCAGTCCCCGACCGCCGGGTAGCCTCCAGAGCATGCCAAACCAGCTCGCCAACGAGACCTCCCCTTACCTCCTCCAGCACCAGAACAACCCCGTCGACTGGCACCCCTGGGGCGAGGAGGCGCTCGGGCGGGCGCGTGCCGAGGACCGGCCGCTGCTCGTGTCGATCGGATATTCGGCGTGCCACTGGTGCCACGTGATGGAGCGCGAGTCGTTCGAGGACCCCGAGATCGCGGCCCTGATGAACGCGCACTTCGTGTGTGTCAAGGTCGACCGCGAGGAACGTCCCGACGTCGATGCCATCTACATGGACGCCGTCCAGTCGATGACCGGCCACGGCGGCTGGCCGCTGAACGCGTTCATCACGCCCGAGCAGATCCCCTTCTACGCGGGCACCTACTTTCCGCCCGAGCAGCGCCACGGCCTCCCGAGCTGGCGCATGGTCCTGCTCGCGATAGCCGACGCGTGGGAGAAGCGCCGCCAGGAGATCCGCGAGCAGAGCGACCAGGTCGTGCGCTCGCTGCAGGCCACCGCCCGCCTGCAGCCGTCGAACGACCCGATCCTCGAGGCAGCGCTCGCCGAGGCGCTCGCCGCGCTGGGCGGCTCCTACGACCGGAGGAACGGCGGTTTCGGCGGCGCGCCGAAGTTTCCGCCCGCATCGACGATCGAGCTGCTGCTCAGCCGCGGCGAGCGCGAGATGTCGCTCGACACCCTGCGCAAGATGGCTGCTGGTGGGATCTACGACCAGGTGGGCGGCGGGTTCGCCCGCTACACCGTCGACGCCGGCTGGACGGTTCCGCATTTCGAGAAGATGCTCTACGACAACGCGCTCCTCGCGCGCGCCTATCTCCACGGCTGGCAGGTGTCGGGCGAGGAGCGATTGCGTGCCGTGTGCTGCGAGACGCTCGACTGGGCCCTGCGCGAGATGCGCGGTCCCGAGGGCGGGTTCTGCTCCGCCCTCGATGCAGACTCAGAAGGGGTCGAGGGCAAGTTCTACGTGTGGGCGGTCGAGCAGCTCGACGAGGTGCTGGGAGCCGAGCTGGCCGAGCCGGCGATCGCCTACTTCGGCGCCAGCGAGCGGGGTAACTTCGAGGGCGCGAACATCCTCGAGGCACGCGGCCCGCAGCCCGAGGAGCTCCCCGAGATCCGCCGCCGGCTCTACGAGGCCCGCGCCGAGCGCGTGCGCCCCGGCCTCGACGACAAGCGCCTGACCGCCTGGAACGCGCTGATGGTCTCGGCCCTCGCCGACGCCGGCGGTGCGCTCGACCGCGACGACTACGTGCAGGCCGCCGTCGCCGGTGCCGAGTTCATCCTCCGCGACCTGCGCGACGATGAGGGTCGTCTCCTTCGCACGTGGAAGGACGGACGCGGACGCTTGCGCGCCTACCTCGAGGATCACGGCTTCCTGCTCGAGGCGCTCCTCACCCTGTACGAGGCGACGTTCGACCCGCGCTGGTATCTCGAGGCGGTCGCGATCGCCGATCAGATCACCGAGCACTTCGCCGACCCCGAGCACGGAGCCTTCTTCACCACCGCCGACGACCACGAGCGGCTCGCGGCGCGCCGCAAGGACATCGACGACACGCCGATCCCCTCCGGAAACGCGGCCGCTGCCTTCGGCCTCCTCCGGCTCGCGCTGCTGTCGGGGGAGCACGAGTACGAGCGCCACGCACTCGGGGTGCTGCGCCTGCTCTACCCGATCGCGGTCAAGCACCCGCTCGGCTTCGGCCACCTTCTGCGCGCCGCCGACTTCTACCTGGCCCCGGTCAAGGAAGTCGCCATCGTCGGGTCGGGCGAGGATGCCGGCGAGCTCGTGCGCGTGGTGCGCGACTCCTTCCGCCCGCACCTGGTGCTCGCCGGAGCGGACGCGGAGGCGGACGGCGTTCCCCTTTTGGACGGACGCGGACCCGTCGAGGGCCGCGCCGCCGCCTACGTGTGCGAGCACTTCGTGTGCCAGGCGCCGGTGCTCACCGCAGCCGAGCTCGCGGCGGCGCTCGAGTAACCCTCAGGCGCCGGACGCCGATTCCACGCGGCCGAGCGTCCACTGTACGCTCAGGCCCCGTGCCGTTCCCGCCCCCTGGGACCTGAGAGCGGGGAGCACGTCGCCCAGCATGAGCGCACGGATGACCGCCTCGCGGACGGCGCGGTCGGCGATCTCGGGGAGGTACTCGGACTGGTTGGCGGGCACCAGGAGGGTGTCGACGACGTCCTGGGCCAGCAGCTCGTGGGTCTCGAGCTTCAGCTCCGCGGGGCCGGAGAACTTGCTCGCGAGGGCGTCCACCACGGCACGGGCGTCATTGGCCTCGGGGAGGACGCGACGGTTCGCCCGCGTCCGGGATTCGCGTCGGTCGGCGTCGCCCAGGCGGTCGCGAATCCGCCGGGTCGCCTCGCGGAGCGCACGCCCAGCCTCCGAGCCGGCATCGAGGAGGTCGTCCTCGGGCCGTTCACCGTCGAGGAACTCGAGCCAGCGGCGGCGCAGCGCGCGATTGGCGTCGTGGAAGAGGACCGCGTAGGGACCCGCGGGGCCGATGTCGGGCGCACTCCAGAGCAGACAGCCGCCGTGGACGGTGACATCGGCAAGCCCGCTGGCCATCGACTCGAGCGCGCGCGGAGGGACCAGGTGGAAGACCATGTTCGACATCACGACGTCCATCTTCCTGCCCCCGGTGACCTCGAGCAGGGGCCGGAACCGGCGGCCCGGGCCCGAAAGGGAATGGAACCGAGTCCACTCGCAGCCCCGCAGCAGCTCGAAGCCGAAGGCGAACCAGCTCGAGGGGAGGTCGGCGAGATGCAGCTCGAGCGTCGCGCCCAGCCGCTCGAGGCGCTGCTCGATCTGGCGCTCGCGGCATGCCTTGAGGAACTCGATGCTCGCCAGTCCCGTGCCGGCCCCGTAGTCGAGCACGCGAATGACATCGCCCGGGCGCGCGCTGGTGAGCCTCGCTTCCACGGCCGCCAGCGCACCGGCCACAACGTATCCAGTCGGCGCCGAGCACCAAGACCGGGGATGGCTGAGTTCGCCGTCGGTGAACAGCAGCTCGTGGAGCGCCTTCCCGTCCGCGCGCTCGGTCTCCGCCGGCGGCTTCCAGCTCTCGGGCGGCTCGACGACGCGCCCCATCGCAGGCAGCAACGCCTGAGCGTCGGCAGCCAGCAGCCGGCTGAGGGTGACGGCCACGAACGGCCTGCTCACCGGATAGCGGCGCTCCCACTCGCTCACGAACCTCAAACCGGCGCGACGACAGCAGTCCAGGAACGCCGTGTGCTCGACCGGGTATTGGTGCGAATAGCCATGGTAGCCGTCGAAGGCCACGCTGTGGGTTGCCCCGAGGTGCCTCGAGGCGATCGACGGATCTACGCAGTGCGCCTCGAGCACGACCATGCCGTGCTTGGCGACATGCGGGACCCAGCGGCGCATGTGGGCGATGAGGTCGCCTTCCACGGCCGCGGCATCGAGATACCGGCCCCCGGGGCCCACGTAGGCGCCGCTCGACACGCCACTGGGGCCGCCCTCGGTCTCGGCACCGCGATATTCACGGTTGTGGTCGATGAAGGCGCGGATGTGCAGTCCGTCCTCCATCGCCAGCCCATGCTCGGCCAGTGTGCTCGCCAGCTCGTCGGGTTCGCTCACGTAGCCTTGGA